>NZ_JALBGX010000017.1:0-91679 GCF_023006465.1 Rhizobium sp. PRIMUS64
CGCGGTGCCGAAGCGCTTGGTGACGCCGTCGATCCGGACGAGCGGCTTGTCGTCCCGGCCGGTCTCGGCGGCGCTCATTGTCCGCCCGCTGTCGGCGTGGGAAAGCGCACGGTGATCGGCATGCCTTGGCGCAGATCTGGGCCGGGCTTGTCGATGACGATCCTCAGGCGATAGACGAGGTCGGTCCGAAGCTCCGGCGTCTCCACCGATTTCGGGGTGAACTCGGCGACCGGCGAGATGAAGCCGATCGTGCCTTCATAGGGCTTGTCAGGCGACGTATCGGAGGCGACAGAAACCTTCATGCCGGGATGGATGCGGCCGAGATCAGGCTCGGCGACATAGCTGCGCACCCAGACAGGTTCGGTCAGAGACAACACGAAGACCGTGTCCGCCGGCGAGACGATCGCGCCATTTTCCCGCACGCGCGAGAGGATGACGCCGTCGTTCGGGGCGCGCAGCTCGGTATCATCGAGCGAAGTGCGGGCGGAGGCGAGTGTTGCCTGAGCCGCCTTCAACTGGGCGTCGGCGGCGGCGATATCCTCAACACGGGAGCCTTCCAGCAGCAGTTTCAGTGCTTCGTTGGCGGAATCGGAGCGTGCGGCGGCCATCGCCCTTGCGGCAGTCGCCTGGTCGAGGCTCGCCTCGGAGATTGTGCCCTGCGGGCGCAACTGGCGGGCGCGGTCATAGGCGAGGTTGGCATTGCGGAGATCGGCGAGACTTTCGTCATAGGCGGCGCGCGCTTGGGCGATCTCGGTCGGCCGCGGACCGGCCTTCAGCTTGTCGAGCGTCGCCTGAAGGGCTGCGGCATTCGCCTCGCCCGAGCGGACCGCGAATTCATAAGGAGCTGCATCGAGCTTTGCGAGAACGTCTCCGCTCTTGATGACGTCGCCTTCGTCGGCGTGGAGTTCGGCGAGGCGGCCGCTGACACGGAAGCCGAGCGAGACCTGACGGATATCGACATTGCCGTAAAGGACGAATTCGCGGCTGGCCTCTGGCAACCAGCCGAGCTTTTGGGGCAGGGCGTACCACCAGGCGGCGGCCCCTGCCGCAACGAGAAGAAGGATGGCGATGGGAAGGATGCGTTTCATGCTGCACTTCCATTCAGCGGGCCGATGGCATCGACCAGCTCTGCGGCCAGGCCGCGCACGGTTTCCACCTGTTCGGGGCCGACGCCATCCCACTCCATCTGGGCGAGCACGGCTGCATGGGCAACGCGAAAGACGAGGATGCTGCCGAGAAGGGTGAAGGTGCGCAGGCGCACATGTTCCGAGGCGGGATCCTCATGAAGGATGGCGCCGATCAGCCGCCGGCCCATCTCAATCATCGGCCGCATGAGGCCCTGATAGACCCGTGTGAAGGCTTCCGTCGGTTCCATCTGCTCGCGGATCAGGAAGCGCGCCCAGGATTCGGATTCCCTGCCGACGAACAGCGTCACCATGGTCTGCAAAATCTCGGTCAGGAAATGGCGGGCCTCAGCTTCACCAAGCGGTTTGCCCGCAGCATCGAGCGCCAGCAGATGCGCGCCGACGCGCGCCCTCATGTCACCGACATGCGTATTGATCCGCATCATCAGATATTCGGCCGTGGCGATGTAGAGGCCTTCCTTGCTGCCGAAGTAATAGGGGATGGCCTGCAGGTTGACGCCGGCCGCTTCCGTGAGCTGGCGCGTCGAGGCGCCGTCGAAGCCATAGCGGCCGAAGACGTCGAGGGCAGCGGACAGCATCTTCTGGCGTGCGATCTCGGCGCGGGCGGAGGCCGGTGGCTGGTTGTCCTGTTCTTGGGTCATGACAATTTTATAACATTGACAGGAAAATAAGTCAATCGATTGATATATTTTTTGGGCGGCTGTTATCCCTGATGCCTTCGCTGATGCGAAGGCAAGAACCAGAAGAAGGCATCCGCTATCCGGATGTCTTCAATTCGATGGGCGCAATGCTTGGGTGGCGATCAGAGGCCTAGGAAGTAATCTCGGCTCGACGGAGCCTTGGCAGGGGCAAACCAACGCCCCTGCCAGCTTGCCTTGGCGTTGAGGAAGCCACCCGATTCCGCCTTGGGCGGCCGGCCCGTGGCAATCAACGACTGGCGCAATTCCTCCTGCAGCTTGGCGCGCAGGACATAGTGGTCATAGACGTCGAGAATGTGGATCGCATAGGCGACGGCAAGCGACTGGTTGCCGCGGACGATCAGCAGGTTCTCGTCGTTCTGGTAGGAGGCCTTGTAACCCAAGTTGTGGCTGCCGGTGATGACAGTGCAATTGTCAGGATGGAGCGGGTCGATGACGACGATCTTGTCGTGGATGATCGCGTGGCCGGCGCTCAGCAATTCGGGACGAAGATCGCCGAACTGGGCGGAGATGGCCGCTGCGCGCACCATGACGACACGGCCGGTATCGCCGCCCGGCCACCAGATCGCCCGCTGCGGCAGGTCCCTGACCTCGCCATCCGGCTGATGGACATAGGTTGTGGGTTCACCGGGTTTTGCCGGCGGCAGTGCTGCCGGATTGCTGATCGCGCCCTGGACGAGCAGGTCCGGCCGCTTGACGGCAAGCTCCGCTGCCTGGCCGATGACGTTCTGTTCGCCGCGCACACCAGGATAGAAGGTGAGGAACAGGATGGCGCTGTCGGCATGCTCCATCAGCGAATAGACGCGGCTGAGATCGACGGGTGTCGGTGAAGTCTTGTTCTTGCTCGGCGCCTTGGTGTTGGGTGAAAACAGGATTTCGACGGTGGTCTTTCCGTCCTTCAGCGTCACCGGCCCGGTCGGCGCGGCATTCGCCAAGCGCAGGGCGGGGCCCTGCACGCCCTTGCTCGGGGCAAAGCCCTCGGCGGTCTCACCATGGTTGGAAACGGTCAGCGGAACGCCCACAGGTTGCGGATCGTCCCGCAGAAGCTTCCAATAGGCGAGGAAACGGGCGGCGACATTCTTGTCCTCGATCAGGATGACGTTGTTCGACTGGGTGCAGAGGCCGGTTTCGGTCCAGTTGGTGCTGCCGGTCATCACGGCTCGCGCGACGCCACCCTCGACATAGACGGCGAACTTGTTGTGGCCGATATGGCTGTTGTTGTTGAAGAGGCGATCCTGCATGCGCTCTGCCGCGGGAGCAGCGGCATGGAGGCCGATGCGTGCATCATTGTTGCCGGTATCCCAGACGACCGGTTTCCTCGGCAGCGGGTCGCCCTTCTTGTTGAGATCGGTCGAGCCCGAGGTGGAAAGGATCACATGCGCCTTGCCGGCCTTGACCAGTGCCGTCAGCCGCTCGATCAGTTCGGGATCGTGCAGCTCGTAGAGCGCGAGATAGAGCTCGCCGTTGCCCGTCTCGGCGCGGTCGATCAGCATCGTCAGGAAGCTCAGCACATCGGCGGTCAGGAACAGGCGGATTGGATCGCCCTTTTTCGGGATGTGGGCCTTCAGCGTCTTCAGCAGGCCTTCGGTAATGCGCATCGCCGGGCCGGGGGCAATATTCTGCGGCTTGACGCCCTGGACCTTTTCCAGCTGGCGCAGCAGGTTCTGCGTCGAAAGGATGCCGTTGGTATAGGTCGCCTTGATGGCGCCGCCGCCCGGGAAATCATGGGTGACGTCGATGCTCTCGGTCTTGAAGGGTTCGTCCAGCAAAAAGAGTGGCCGTGGCGGCCCCACATAACGCGGCTTGCCGTTTTCGTCGCGATAGGGGGCGGTGTCGGAGGCGGGAACCGGTTTCCGGCCGGGGCCTGCAAGGCCGACCGGCGTAATTTCATAGTGAATCCTGAAATCGATCGGCCGAACGGTCGCCTCGTCGCGGGAGCGGCGCAGTGTCAGGTCGCGCCATTGATATTGCTGGATCGGCCAGACCGAACTGTCCTGCTCCAGCCAGTCTGGATTCGACTGGTCGGTAAAAGCGATCCAGGTCGGCAGGATGCGCCGGGCTCCGGCCTCCGGCCCGGTCTCGTGTACGCGGGTGATCATGAAGCCGAGGCAATCGGCAATCGGGCCGTCAGCCATCCAGGCGAGGTAGGCGACCTCGCCGTTGCACCATGCGCCTGCCTTGGTAATCCTTCCCATGCCTGCCTCCCGCCCGTTGTTTGCTCAGACCACGATTGCATCCGCCATGACGATGAAGATCGCATGCGCCTGCCATGCCACCCGTTGCCGGGGCAATTGGCTCTGCAGGCATGCGCACCCCAGATCTCGAGTGAACCAACTCTATCGTCGGTTGAGTCCATTTCAACACATATAGGCTAACGATACTAAAGTAACGTGACATCGCTCATGGCGGGACGCGTGCCTGATTGGGATCGAGATGCGCGGTTCAGCGTCTATCGGATCTGGCGATCTCAGCTGTTCCGGAAAGAAGGCAAAGAGGCCCGTGGAGAACGGACCTCTCAGGGTTCTCGGGGTGGGAAGAGGAACCAAGCCTCGGGGTCGGCTGCTAACAGGTAGCGATACAATATCGCTAATTTTCACGACACTAATGTGTCTGGCGCCTGCCGGCTGCGAAATAAAGAAGTGCCACTTTTTGTGATTCCTGTGGCTATGTTTTGACACAAAACTGCCTTGCTCTTTCCGTATCGCCGGTTCGATGCGTATTCAGATTTATATCATCGCGCTGCTGCTCAGCGCCATCATGTGGTCGATCTCGTTCGATGCGGCGCGAGAATCCTATCATGCCGCGCAAAGCGCAGGATTGATGCCGAACCTGCACCTCAACAAGAAGCTGGATCGCATTCTGTAGACTGCGATGCAGCGTCCAGGTCATCAACACGTTTTCTGATGTTGCGTTGTTGGCCTGCAGGCCAGCAGACATTTTTCCTTGTGCGTCCCGAGCCCTTCCGGACAGAAAGTCAAATTTCGTAAAATTTGACCGATCCGCTTAAAAGCCCTGAAAATACTGATGTGTAGAGTGGCCTCATGAAAGCGACCGAGGCGTGGACAGACGCATCGATCGTTTGGAGCCGGGCAAACCGAAAGCCCGCCGATCAGCAAACGGGGACTTCGACATGCACAGAACTCTTGCCGCCATCGCCTTGACTCTGACCATCGCCGCCGCTGCCGAGCCGGCCTTCGCCATCGGTCCAGCCAGCCTTGCCCGCGATCTGATGTACACC
Source organism: Rhizobium sp. PRIMUS64 (assembly GCF_023006465.1). Taxonomy (NCBI): domain Bacteria; kingdom Pseudomonadati; phylum Pseudomonadota; class Alphaproteobacteria; order Hyphomicrobiales; family Rhizobiaceae; genus Rhizobium; species Rhizobium sp. PRIMUS64. The sequence goes on from NZ_JALBGX010000017.1 coordinate 5,082, forward strand.
TCCGCCATCGGCCATTCACCCGAGGTTCCGTTGACGACACGCGCCGGTTTCGTGCGCCCTGGCGTTCCTTTCGTCCTGCGCAGCCCCGCGACCGTCGAGGGCGAGGGCTCCCGGCTCAAGACCTATTCGCAGAGCCTCACCGTTGTCGTCGGTTACGTGTTTTCGACGGCGGTCGAGGCCGTGCAGGCAGTTGCGTTTCTTCGCTGACACTTAGCCAGAACTTAGGCCGATCCGACCTACGATCGTCCGCACCTAGAGCAATTTCAGCAAAAGTGCGCAGCGGTTGCGTGAAAACAGAGAGATAGAGCATTTCCGTGATTCGAAGAAAAACGGAAATGCTCTAGGTGTCGAGCTCACCGCGCACGTCGAGATACCAGTCGACGAAGGCCTTGACGCCGACCTCCAAGGTCGTATCGGGCTTGTAGCCCGTCAGTGCGACGAGCAGATCGGGGGCGGCGAAGGTACGCGGCACATCACCCTTTTGCATCGCCAGCATCTTGCGGATGGCAGGACGGCCGAGCGCCTTTTCTACCGTTTCGACGAAATCCATCAGGCTGACCGGCTGGCCTCCGCCAATATTGACGACGCGAAAGGGCGCCTGGCGCGAAAGCGTTTCGACAGCCGCGTCGTCGAGACGGTTTTCCTCACTCGGGCCGATTGCCGACAGTCTGACGATCGCTTCAATAAGATCGTCGATATAGGTGAAGTCACGGCTCATCTTGCCTTCGCCGTAGATCTCGATCGGTTGGCCTTCAAGCATGTTCTTGGTGAATTTGAACAGCGCCATGTCGGGCCGGCCCCACGGACCATACACGGTGAAGAAACGAAATGCCGTAGTTGGAATCTTGTGAAGATGGGCATAGCTATGCGCCATCAGCTCCATCGATTTCTTGGTCGCAGCATAGATGGTCAGCGGCTCGTCGGCGCGATCGGTCTCGCGAAAGGGGACGGTCGCATTGGCGCCATAGATCGATGATGTCGAGGCCAGCATCAGATGGCGGATTTCGACGCGCCGCGCGATTTCCATGATGTTCCACGAGCCTTCGACGTTCGAACGAAGATAGGCCTCTGGATTTTCCAGGCTGTAGCGCACGCCGGCCTGTGCGGCGAGGTGGATCAGAATGTCGGGCTTGGCTTCCAGAACGGCCGCTTCCAGGGCTGGGCGGTCCTCGAGCATCGCGATGACGGGTTTGAAGGTCGGAAACTGGGAGAGTGCCGCATGGCGCATCTCCTTGAGCTTGACGTTGTAATAGGGAGTGAGGCCATCGAAGCCTGTGACGTCATGCCCTTCTTGCAGCAGGCGCCTGGCCAGATGAAAACCGATAAAGCCGGCAGTCCCTGTAATGAAGTAGCGCATTCCCACCTTTTCTCGGCTCCCTGCCGGCGGCAAAGAGCCGATTCCGTATCAAGTGACCCCACTTACAAGATAAAAAGAGGCCGAGTCGATAGGTCTTTGAAAGAGAAGGTCACAGCGCTGTCTCTACTGTCGGCGGCCTGTCGGCCGCTGCCTTGCCGGATGAGGGCGAGACCATCGATATCGTCTGCCGATCAGCCGCGGCTCTCGGCCGCTATGCTGCATTGCAACATGATTGCTTGCATGTTATGGCCGGCCGGTCGTCTGGAAGCAGGTCAGGATCGATGAGAGATATAATTTATTGGATTCTCTGCGCGTTTCTGACCGTTGCCATCGCGATCGTGTCGTTACGCTATGTCACGAACTTCTGGCTTCTGTCCTTCGTCTACAGCTTTCAGGTTCACCTCGGCGTCGTGTTCGTCGCCGCCAGTCTCGTCGTTCTGGGCATCAAAAGGCAGATTTACGGCTTTATCCTTCTGCTTGCCTCGCTTTTTCTCGCCGCTCACGGCGTCATCATGCTGGGCGAGTTCTCGCAGGACGACAGAGCGATGAAAAAGCCGCCACTTTTTCGTCTGATGTCGTTCAACATCGCGATCGATAACTGGAAAAACTCGACTGAAATCACCGACATGGTGATCGCGTCGAATGCCGATGTCGTCAATCTGCTCGAAGCCAAGCCGCTGACGTTCCACCTGCAGCAATTGTTCAAGGCCTATCCCTACCATATCGGTTGCGATGCCGGGAAGGATACATGCGATACGCTGGTGCTCTCCAAACGCCCGTTCGTCAGCCGGCAGGTCGCAAGTATGGGCAGTCTGCGAAAAAACAGGCTTGTTATAGCAAGCGTCGATTTCGGCGGCGAGACTATCAATCTGGTTTCAGCGCACCTGACCAAACCATATTTCGACGATTTCCAGATGGCTGAATTGGAAGATCTCGCCAAAGCGCTCGGCTCGATCGACGGCCCTCTGGTGCTGTCAGGTGATTTCAACTCCTCGGCGATCGCCCCGAGCATCCAAGCTTTCCTGCGTGAGCAGAAGCTGAAAACGATCACGCCAGAACCGGCAACATGGCCGATCGGCGCCGGCGCGCTCGGGATCGCCATCGACCACATATTTGCGCGCGCGCCGCTTCATCTGACATCGCTGAAACGTCTCAATGATAATCTCGGCTCGAACCATTCGGGCCTGGTCGCCGACTTCGTTCTCGACAAGGACGGCGAAACTTCACCGGCAAAATGACTTTGCCTGGGCAAGGAAATCTTGCCGAGCCTACAAATCAGAATCTGGTTCGGCCGCCTTTTTTGTCGATCATCTGAAACGTCTTGCCGTCGGTCTTCACGTTGACGCAATCGGTCTTCTTGCTCGGGAACAGGACGCACACTTGGCCATTGGTTATCTTGTAGCCATTCTTATTGCCGTCGCGATATTCGTAGCCGTTCTTGCCTTCTTTCAATTCGGATGTACCGGGCAGGTGCTGGCGAATTTCCGACTCGCTTGCGGTTCGCATGCTTGCCGTTTCGGCAAACGCCATTCCCGGCACCATGATTGCAAGAAATCCGGCGAGGACGGGCAAGGTACGCATCAGGGGGATATCTCCGGTCATGTCTGTCGGTACATCCATTCTACGAGAACCCCAAGAGGAAATTCAACAGTGAGGATGGTTGCGCCGGAAAAGGCCCGACCATCGCTCCGGCTGCGATTTTACGTTCTTCCGAACTCATCGACGATGCGGATGATGTCGTCCTCGCCGAGATAGGAGCCCGTCTGAACCTCGATGAGCTCGAGAAGAATCTTGCCGGGGTTGGCGAGGCGGTGGACTTCTCCAAGCGGAATATAGACGCTTTCGTTCTCGCGCAGCATCCGCACGGTCTCGCCGACCGTCACCTCAGCCGTTCCCTTGACGACGACCCAGTGTTCGGAGCGATGGTGGTGTTTTTGAAGCGACAGCTTCTTGCCCGGCGTGACGAAGATGCGCTTCACCTGGAAACGATCGCCGTTGAAGATGGAGGTATAGCCGCCCCAAGGGCGATAGGATGTCGGATGGGTTTCGGCGAATTTCGCCGTGGCGGACGTAGAGGCCAGCATCTTGACCAATTGGCCGACATTCTGGCTGTCTTTGAGCGGTCCGACATAGACGGCGTCTTCGCTGGCGATGACGGCGACATCATCCATGCCCTGGACGGCAAGATGAACGCCATGGGTCATGACGAGCGAGTTGCGGGTATTGACGACGGTGGTGTTGGCGGCGGCGACGTTGCCGTTTTCGTCGCGTGCGCCTGATTTCCAGACGGCATCCCAGCTACCCATGTCCGACCATTTGAACGGCGAGGGGACGATTGCGGCCTTGGACGTTTTTTCCATGATCGCATAGTCGATGGAGATATCGGGGCTCTTGGCGAAATGGTCGGCGTCGAGGCGGGTGAAATCGAGGTCGCGGCTTGCTTTCGAAACGGCCTTGCTGGCCGCCTTCAGCACATCGGGCGCATATTCCTGGAGTTCGGCGATGAGTTCCGGCACCGGGAACATGAAGATGCCTGAGTTCCAGTAGAAGCCGCCGTCGGCGAGCATCTGCTCGGCCTTCTCAAGTGCCGGCTTTTCGACAAACCGCTTGACCTTGTGTGCACCGTTTTCGAGGGCATCGCCGATCTCGATATAGCCGTAACCCGTCGCCGGCTCCGTCGGGGTGATGCCGAAGGTTACGAGCTTGCCGTCGGCAGCGGCATCGCGGGCGATGCGGATGCAATCGAAATAGCTCTTGTCGGCAAGGATCTCGTGATCCGAGGCGAGCATCTGGATGATGGTGTGCTTGCCGAACAGGTCGGCGGCAAGCGTTGCCGCGGCGGCCACCGCTGCGGCTGTGTTGCGGGCGACCGGTTCGAGCAGGATCGCTGCGAGCGGGATGGCGCGCTCGCGAGCCTGTTCGGCGACTAGGAAGCGGAATTCCTCATTGGTGACGACGATCGGGGCTTCATAGAGTTCGGGATCGGAAACGCGTTCGAGAGTTTCCTGAAACAACGTCTTGTCGCCGACAAACTGGATGAATTGTTTCGGTGCGGTGGCACGGGAAAGCGGCCAGAGCCGCGTGCCTTTGCCGCCGGCCATGATCACTGGAATGATTTTCTGCGTCATAGGCGGGTTCCTTGAAATAAACGGCTTGTTCGTCGCATGTTGCCGGGCGCCTGCCCAGTCTCCTATTCGATTGAGCCCTGCATTCAGCAGGTCCCGGGCTGCAGCTTCGCTGCCGGCCTCCGTGTAGCAGCGCATTTCCGGCGCATTGCCGGACGGGCGGAAATGAATGATCCCGCCATCCCTTAGCGTCACGCGAAGTCCGTCGATGTCGGATTTTGTCGCTACCTCGCCGATCGGCTGCAGGAAAGCCGAGAGATTTTCTTCCGAAGCGCGCAGATGCGCCATCAGCGCGGCACTCGTCTCCAACGGAAAATTCTCCAGGCGATCGGCCGCGGCAAAGGGCAGGTGATAGGACGCGGCAACGGCAGAAAGCGGCTGCCTGCGAATGGCAGCGAGCGAGAGGATCGCGAGCATCGGGATAAAACAATCGCGCGTCGGCAGGGCTCGCACGGCTCTGTCGTTGATGTCGAATGGGGTTGCAGTCAGCAGCCCGCCATTGGCTTCAAAGCCCATGACATGATCTTCGCCGGCCGCTACGGCCTCTTCCATGCCAGCGATGACGAAGGGCGAGCCGACGCGGGTGCGCCTGACGGCGAAAGAGCCCGCGGCCTCGATGCCCGAATTGGAGGTAACCGGTGTCACCACCGTGCCGGCGCCGAGGAAATTGGCTGCCACAAGACCGAGTAGGTCACCGCGCAGCGGTGTGCCGGTTTCGTCTGCGACCAGCGGGCGGTCGCCGTCGCCATCAGTCGAGACGATCGCATCGAACCTGTGCTCGGACACCCAGCGCTTCATCAGCGTGATCGTCTCGTCAGAAACGGCTTCGGTGTCGACGGGAATGAAGCTCTCCGAACGCCCGAGAGCGGTGATCTCGGCGCCGTAATGGGCGAGAACGTCAACCAGCAGGTCGCGGGCGACGGTGCTGTGCTGGTAGACGCCAATCTTCAGGCCGGACAGCGCGCCTTGCGGAAGCAGGGCGGCATTGCGTTCGAAAAAGAGCTGCCGACAGATCGCTTCATGCTCCTCCGTCCCGGCCGGCGCCTGAACCACCGCTTCGCCGGTCCGCTCGATCTCTGTCGCCAATGCGGTAATTGCCGCCTCGTCCGATTTGTCGATCTCGCCATCCGGGCGATAAAACTTGATGCCGTTGCGGTCGGCCGGAATATGCGAGCCCGTAATCATCAGGCATGCGGCGTTGCTCTCGAGACCATAGAGGGCGAGTGCGGGTGTCGGTACATTGCCGCAGTCGAATATCCGGAAGCCGAGCGCAGCGAGTGCATCGGCGCAATTTCCCGAGATTTCAGGGCTAGAATCGCGAAAATCGCGGCCGATCAGAATGGCATCGCCAGCTTTGGCCCTACCAGTTCCGATCAGATATTTGCCGAACGCTGTGGCATAAAGGGCGGAGGCATGTCCCTTTAGATCCACTGAAAGTCCGCGAAGGCCGCTCGTGCCGAATTTCATAGGAAGACATGACTCCGATTTCACAATCAAGGTTCTACTCAGGCCGCCTGCCGGCGTAAATACCGAAGCCATCATATAGTTAAACACGGAGGACGGTGCCTCGGACAGCCTCTCGCAATCCTCGCTCACCGAATTCTCAAGGTGTAAACCTATCGCCGAGCCGGCAGGCATTGCAGCGTAGATCGATTTTGTTAGAACCGTGTGTCCGTTGTTTCGTCCTATGCGAAGGATTTTCCTAGATGAGCGATACATCCGTCAGTCTCGAGGAGAGCTGGAAGGCTGCGCTGGAGGGGGAGTTTTCAAGCCCCTACATGCAACAGCTCAAATCCTTCCTCATCGCGCAGAAGCAGGTCGGCAAGCGGATATTCCCCAAGGGCAGCGAATATTTCCGCGCTCTTGATCTGACGCCAATCTCCAACGTCAAGGCCGTCATCCTCGGCCAGGATCCCTATCATGGACTCGGGCAAGCCCATGGGCTGTGCTTCAGTGTCCGGCCGGGCGTGCGCATACCGCCCTCCCTCGTCAATATCTACAAGGAAATGGAGACGGATCTCGGCATAGCACCGGCACGTCACGGTTTTCTCGAACATTGGGCAAGACAGGGCGTGCTTCTGCTGAACAGCGTGCTGACCGTCGAGGAAGGGCAGGCGGCTGCCCATCAGGGCAAGGGGTGGGAACGCTTCACCGACGCCGTCATCCGCAAGGTCAACGATGAATGCGAATCCGTCGTCTTCATGCTCTGGGGCTCCTATGCTCAGCGCAAGGCCGCCTTCGTCGATACGACGCGCCATCTTGTGCTCAGGGCGCCGCATCCCTCGCCGCTTTCGGCCCATAACGGCTTTTTCGGCTGCGGGCATTTTTCGAAGGTGAATGCCTTCCTGCAATCGCGCGGGCGCGCGCCGATCGACTGGCAATTGCCGGCCAATCCCCATGATGCTTAAAGCGCGTCGCAATCGTTCAGATTCGCTCCTCGCGCTTTAGCTCTTTGTTTTTGCGCATGTCGTTATCGCATAAACCGCTGCACAGTTTTGCGCGACATGCTTTAGATGTGAACGCGAGTCGGTGTTCGTTCACTAAAAGAAGACAATGCGTTTTGGTCTGCGGGTCTGTTCTGTGGGCGCTTCAGCGCGCATCTTAGCCTCATCGAAAGCCCGCAACGGCGGGCATGAAAGGGGTTTCACATGCTCGATCAGATCAAGGGTCTGCACCACGTCACGTCGATGGCGGAGGACGCCCGCACCAACAACCAGTTTTTCACCAATGCGCTCGGCCTGCGCCGCGTCAAGAAGACGGTGAACTTCGACGCGCCTGATGTCTATCACCTCTATTATGGTGACGAGACCGGTGCGCCCGGCACGGTCATGACCTATTTCCCGTTCCCGAAGATGGCGCAGGGCCGTCCCGGTGCCGGCGAAGTCGGCACGACGGTGTTTTCTGTTCCGCAGGGCTCGATCGGCTTCTGGAGCGATCGGTTTGCCATGCTTGGTGTCGGCGGCCTGAAGGCCGAGGAAAGTTTCGGCGAAAAGCGGCTGAACTTCTCCGGGCCCGATGGCGACGGCTTTGCGCTCGTCGAGGTCAAGGATGACGCCCGTCAGGCCTGGACACATGGCGGCATCAGCGAGGACCATGCCATTCGCGGCTTCCACTCCGTCGCCATGCGGCTGAGGGACGAGGGCGCCACGGCCGAACTGCTGAAGTTCATGGGCTATGAAGTTGCCGAGGAAAGGGACGGCGTCAAGCGGCTGATCATGCCCTCCGGCAATGGGGCGCATCGCATCGATCTCGAGACGATGCCGAACATTGCCCGCGCGCTTCCCGGCGCCGGCTCGGTCCACCATGTCGCCTTTGCCGTCGAAAACCGCGAGAAGCAGCTCGAAGTGCGCAAGGCGCTGATGGACACCGGCTATCAGGTCACGCCGGTGATCGACCGCGATTATTTCTGGGCGATCTATTTCCGCACGCCGGGCGGCGTGCTGTTCGAGGTCGCGACCAATGAGCCCGGCTTCGACCGTGACGAGGATACGGCCCATCTCGGCGAAGCACTGAAATTGCCGCAGCAACACGCCCATCTTCGCGCGCTGCTCGAACAGCACCTGCAGCCGCTCGAAGCATAGGGAGAGGCGATATGACCGAAACTGGATATGTGCACCGGCTGCATGCCGGCGCACCTGATAAACCCATCCTGCTGCTACTGCACGGCACCGGTGGCGACGAGAACCAGTTTTTCGACTTCGGTCGGCGCCTGCTGCCCGAAGCGACGATTCTCTCGCCGCGCGGCGACGTTTCTGAACATGGCGCGGCGCGGTTCTTCCGCCGCACCGGGGAGGGGGTCTACGACATGGCCGACCTTTCCCGGGCGACGGAGAAGATGGCGGCCTACGTCAAGGCATTCGCGGACGAGTACCAGGCTTCCGATATTCTCGGCCTGGGTTTTTCGAATGGCGCAAACATTCTTGCCAATGTGCTGATCGAGAAGGGTATCTTCGATGCCGCGGTTCTGATGCACCCGCTCATTCCGTTTCAACCCGAAGCCCAGTCGACGCTGGCGGGAAGAAAGGTGCTGATGACGGCCGGGCAGCGAGACCCGATCGCGCCTGTTTCCATGACCGAGGCGCTGTCCGAACATCTGAAAAACCGAGGGGCGGAGGTCAGAACGGTCTGGCATCCCGGCGGTCACGAGATTGCGCCGCTCGAGATCGATGCGGTTCGCGATTTCCTCGGCGGTTATTGACGCGTGCACCGCCGCTCGGCGGGAAAACGATTGCGGGACCGGGAATGCCGGTCCCGCATCTTTGCTGGAACAAGGATCCTATCGTCGTGATCGATAGGATATTAGGGGCGAGGAGGATATTTGCCCCTGATTGCCTTCATGTAGAAATTTCCCGGTGATTCCGCCATCGTCAACCCGACGACGACGCCCTTGGGAACGCCTTCATATTCTCGCCTCTGACCATTGGTCAGATAGACCCGTAGATGCCGGCTGTCTTCGTCGTAGGTGATCGCCTCGATAAGTTTCGAATCAACCGCAGTTTCCACTTTGCACCCCGCAGTTTTGGATCTGAGATTCCTGATCAAGAAATGTCATTCACACTCGCAACGCGCCATCATTATGCTGCGCCGCGGGGGCGTCAAGCATGATCTTCTTTAACGTTTATTTTTTCCTGATGGCTCTCGTTATAGTTGATTTTTACAGCTTTTTCGGACGCCTTGCCTGTGGATATCCGATACCTGCGCCTCCTCCATTTGGGGAATATTGGCCGATAAAGTCGCGAGAAACGCAATAATCGCCGGTTTAACGCCGGATTAACCATCATATAGCAAATTATAGCGTAATATTAACCGCAGCACCCTCCCAAGTATGAATGATTACAAATGGCCGTTTCTCGCGACAGTCGGCTTACTTTCGTTGGCGAGTTGCGTGAGCGGCCCTGACCACCTGGTCGTTCGGACCACCCTGCCGATTTTCAATGGCGGACGGCTGCGCGCGAATGTGGAGATTACGAGATCCGATTCGAAGATGCAGTATCTCGCGTGGCAGCAAAGCGTTCTGACAGCCATCGAAGAGGTCGAGAAGGCATTGTCGTCCGTTCACCGCGACACACAAACCGTTCAGGCGCAGCGCGCTCAGGTGAAGACCACGCAGGAGACTCTTGCGCTTTCAATCGGGAGCTACAAGGATGGACAATCATCCTTGCTTGATGTGCTGGATGCGCAGCGTTCGGTGGCGACCGGCCAGGCGAACGTGGCGCAAGCGGCGCAGCAAATGGCGAAGAACTATGTCGCCACCAATGTGGTGGTTCCGGTTACAACTTCGGTGGGGCCGCGATCAGGCCAACTTCTTATGGAATACTGAGCCTCATGCCGTTGCAGCGATGGATAAGAGATGGATTATTTCAGACAACCCACCATTCGGTCGGGTCTCATAAATGGGTTACATGTTTAACTATCTAGGGCCGTGGCGACAACAGATACCGATATTGGCTGGCAACCGCAAAGGACGCGCTCGGTTGACGTTTGCCGAAGGCGAATTCGCTGCGGTCTACGCGATGAGCGATGTTCACGGATGTTATAATGAGCTCGTCAAGGCGCAACGCCGCATCGAGGAGGATGCCGCGCGCATTCCGGGACCGAAACTCATCGTCATGCTCGGCGATTATGTCGATCGCGGGCCTGATTCGAGCGCGGTGCTGGAGTTCCTGAGCAAGACCCCGCCGCCGGGATTTCAACGTTTCGTCCTGTGCGGCAATCACGACGCGGAGCTGGTGAAGCTCTATCGCAAACCGGCGCGCATTCTCGAATGGCTCGGCTTTGCCGGACCGGAGACGCTGCACTCATACGGTATCGATATCGAGCATCTGCTGCAGTCGGCGGCTGGAAACGAAACAATTGCCCGCGTCATTCGCAACATGATACCCGAACGACATATCCAATTCCTGGAATCGCTGCCGATCATGCTGCGGATAGGAAGGGTTCTCTTTGTTCATGCGGGCATCAAGCCGGGCATCGACCTCAAAAAGCAGAAAGACAGCGACCTCATGTGGATCCGTCAGCCCTTCCTGGATGAAGGACCGCAGCTTCCTGTCCTCGTGATCCACGGGCATACCCCGGCGCGAACCCCGACATTCGGGCCGCAACGGATCGGTATCGACACTGCGGTTTCGGCGACGGGCCGGCTGACCGTGCTGACGATAAAGGGAACACGGGTCGGGATCCTCTAGCGACCTGCTTCCCAAAAATCGGAATCGAATTTCGGGGCAGGATGCGAGGATTGAAAGAGTTAGAGCGTCCTTTGCGCGTCTGAAAGACGACGGTGCTGTCAAACCAAACGCCGCGGATTGTGTTCCGCGGCGTCAGGAAGATCAGATGTTCAGCAGGCTATTTCAGGTGTTGGTCACATCGTGATAGAGATTGGTGCCGATGCCAGTATAGGTAAAGCCGTACTTGCGGACCTCGTCGCTGCGGTAGATATTGCGCAGATCGACCAGGATCGGAGCGCGCATCGACTGCTTCAGGCGGTTGAAATCGAGCGCGCGGAACTGGTTCCACTCGGTGACGATGACAAGCGCATCCGCACCAGCAGCTGCTTCGTAGGGTCCGCTTGCATATTCGATGTTCTCGATCACCTTGCGGGCGTTTTCCATGCCCTCGGGATCGTAGCCGACCACTTGCGCGCCGTTGTCCTGCAGGGTCTGGATGACTGCGATTGCCGGGCTGTCGCGCATGTCATCGGTGTTCGGCTTGAAAGTCAGCCCGAGGATTGCGATCTTCTTGCCGCGAATGTCTCCGCCGACGGCCGAAATGACTTTGCGTCCCATCGCCCGCTTGCGGTTGTCATTGATCGAGATCGTCGTCTCGATGAGACGCATCGGCGCATCGTAATCCTGCGCCGTCTTGGCAAGAGCTAGCGTATCTTTGGGGAAGCACGAGCCGCCGTAACCCGGCCCGGCATGCAGGAACTTGGAGCCGATACGGCCATCGAGACCGATCCCGCGCGAAACGTCCTGAACGTTTGCGTCGACCCGTTCGCAGAGATCGGCGATCTCGTTGATGAAGGTGATCTTCATCGCGAGAAAAGCATTGGCCGCATATTTGATCAGTTCCGAGGTGCGGCGGGTGGTGAAGACCAGGGGTGCCTGGTTGAGGTAAAGCGGGCGATAGACCTCGGTCATGGTTTCGCGTGCCCGGTCGTCGTTCAGCCCGACGACGATACGGTCAGGACGCTTGAAATCCTCGATGGCGGCGCCTTCGCGCAGGAATTCGGGATTGGAGACGACGGCGACATCCGCCGTGGGATTGGTTTCGCGCATGATGCGCTCGACTTCGTCTCCCGTGCCGACCGGCACCGTCGACTTGGTGACGATAACAGTGAAGCCTTCCACATAGGTGGCAATCTCGCGCGCAGCGGCGTAGACATAGGAGAGATCCGCATGGCCGTCGCCGCGCCTGGAGGGCGTGCCGACTGCGATGAACACGACGTCAGCACTGCGGACACTTTCGCCGACATCCGTCGAAAATGACAGCCGGCCGGTGCTGGTGTTTTCAGCGACCAATTGCTCCAGACCCGGCTCGTAGATCGGAATGCGGCCTTCGCGAAGCGCTTCGATCTTACTCAGATCCTTGTCGACGCAGATGACGTCGTGGCCGAAATCCGCAAAGCAAACGCCTGAAACGAGGCCGACATAGCCTGATCCAATCATCGTGATGCGCATATTTCCCTCAAATCATTAGAGTAGAACGTCATGCTGCGTCGCAGCATGAGTTCGTCATAGTTAATCTGGACGAAAAGACAATACCGAAGATCGCCTGAAACCCACATCGGATATCGAACTCCGGGCACCGCAGCTTGCCGCACGCTGCCCCGTCGATAGCCAAAACATAGGTTTGTGTGGGCGATATGACAAGTCGAGCGGCTCGTCAGAGCAGGCTCGACTTCAATCCGGAAACAGGATCAATCTGTCTATGTCGCTGCCTCGGCTGTTATAGCCGGTACCAGACATAGGGGTCTGTTCCCGATTGGATCTTGTCCCAGCGCAGATCGGTATCGCGCCAGTTCTTGATGCTGCTTTTCCTGTTGTCGAGGACGAGATCGCCCCTGTCGGTTCTGACGACGAGGACCGCATGTCCTTCACCGGAGGGCGTATATGCCGTCGCGATCCGCAACGCGCGCGACGACCAGCCCATCGCTATCAGCCGGCTGCGTTTGGTCAATGCGAAATCTTCGCAGTCGCCGCTGCGCACATTCACCTTCCAGACGTCGCCGTTCAGTTCGCTGCTGGAGTCGTTGCGTCCGATCATCGTCCGATTGACCGTGCTGTTCACATTTTTCAGCTGCAGCATCTGCTCGTCAGTGAGCGCAACGACCGAGAGCCCATTGTTGTCACGGCATTCCGCCGGATTCTGGGCGCAGAACAATACCTGGGCGAAGGGTGGGATGATCTTGCCTTTTTCGGAGATATAGCTGACCGCCGAACTACCGTTCAGGCCGCGGGCGAAACCTGCGGGACCGGCGGCAAATGCCGAGCAGGCATTGCCTGCTGTAAAGGCCAGCGCCAGAAGTGTAACGAATGTTTTCTTCATCTGTTAAATCCCCGTTCAGGGCAACCGATTGAGATCAGGCTTGCCTTTTTTCTCGGTCAATGGCATGGCGATCTGATGATCTGCCAAGTATTGGGCGCAGAATATCTGTCCCGTTTCTGCTGCTTGGAAGGAGCATAGCCGGGCCTTGTCTCGATTGGCTTAAACCTATCGCGACAATTTTAAACGATGTGGAATTCTGTTACACTTTAGCACGCAGGTGCTTGATGTTCAACTTATGTTTGTACGAGTAAATTAAACTCTTCGGTTGTAATGGCTTTGGTCGCTGCCTACTCTGGTAAATTAATTCACATGTTCTCCCACCTCATTAATAGGCGGGTCTTGCGAGAGGTTTTGCTTTTCGCCTTCATCGGCCTCGTTATATTGACGCTCATACCGTTCGGGAGTGTTACACCCCTGGCTTTCGCCTTCGCGGCGATCGGAATGTTTGCTCTCGCCATTATCTCGGGACTGTTGTTCGGAGAGCCGAGACAGAGCAGATGGGTGTTCGGCATCGCTCTGTTTCTATTGATCGTTTTGACAGGATGGACGTTTATTCAGACGATCGAACTGCCTTCGCGGTGGCTGGCAAATCCCGCTTGGGATGCCGCGCGTCACCTAGCGGGTGTCAATTACGCAGCGATCTCCGTCGAACCGGCCGACACGTTCGCGTCGATCCTCTGGGTCGCTCTGCCTTTCGTCACGTTCCTGACCGGGCTCCTCTTATGCAATACCGATCAGCGCGCGAGGAAAGTGCTTGCCGGCCTCGGGCTTTCGGCGGGCATCATCGCTACTTTCGGCCTGCTGCAGTTTTTGCTGTTTCCCAACATCCTGATCGTCGTCGAGAAACACGCCTACCTCGACAGCCTGACCGCGGTCTTCGTCAACCGTAATACCGCAGCGACATTCCTCGGGCTTGGAACGCTGCTCATGCTAACCCTGGTCAGGGACGTTGCCCGTGCCTGTTCGAACTATCCGCCCGGCGAGCCGGGCCGAAACGCGCTTCTCTTGAGATCGTGGATCTATATCCTGCTCTTATGCGCATGCTTCACCGCGCTGATGCTGAGCCGCTCTCGCGCCGGGATATTTGCGACCTTTGTTGCCGCTCTCATCTATTTTCCATGGCTTGTCATCAATTGGAACGGCTCGAGGCGTCATTTGAGACCGGCGCCAAGATGGCGTTCGATGCTGAAGCTCCTCTCGGCGATTGCTTTCATCGTAGTGTTACTGACGATGTTTGCAGGCCAGGCGATTTTGCGCGCGCAAGAGCGGCGGCTCGAGGATGATGATCGTTTCTGCATCCTGCCGGGCATATGGCGTGCCATATCGGATCATTGGTGGACGGGGACGGGGCTCGGAACTTTTCGGACGGTGTTTTCTGCCTACCGCGATCCGGCCTGCGGAATTTTCGGGATCTTCGACCGTGCGCACAATTTCTATCTCGAAGGATTTCTGGGCCTCGGAATAATGTTCCCGATTGCGGCGGTCCTTACCTTCTCGGTGCTTGCCAGGGTGTTCTGGCGCGGGTTCGCCCAAAGACGGCGTCTGAGGCCCTATGTCCTTCTTGGCCTGGCGGCGACGGTTTTGGTCGCCCTTCATGCGGCGGTCGATTTTTCGCTGCAGATACCGGGATTTGCGGTGTTTTACGCCGCCTTCCTCAGTGCGGTTGTCGCGATAAGTCTCGGGCGCAGCAACGGAGAGTTGGGCATGGCATAAGAGCAGCCGTTAACCACTTAAAGTTTAAATGGATGGATTTTAATAAGATTTTCGGAAAAGATCGATTGTGCAGGTGCGAACAGTTGACTCTGAAACCCAAGAAATTTTATAGCGGGTGCAGCCTTCGGATTGTTGCGACGCCAGAAAAGTCGGACCGAAGTCGTTTTTCGCTTCCTAAAGGGCTCGCCGTTGCCAGCCTGCCACAGTTAGGGGAATGTTAATCGGCTTTCAGTGTTATTGATCGGGGATCGTCTTGTATTTTGTCAGATTGCGGAGCAGTAGCTTCAGAGGCGTCAACACAGGGTATTCTATGGGTTGTTCTCGTATCGGTAGTACACGCGTCGCCATTGTTGTAGCGCTAACGACTATATTGGCAAGCTGCACATCGTTGCCAAGATCTGGTCCTGATCACAAAGATGTTGATCGGGATGCAGCAGTGAAAGTGACAACGAAGGAGCGTCGCGTCGGTATCGATTACGCCCTGATTGATCTCAGCAAGAACGTTCTGCCGTATTTTTCCGCTCCCCAGCCGACCTCCTTCAAGGGGTTTGGCGGTGGTCGAGGCGGGGCGCCTGAAATTCCGCTCGGTTACGGGGATGTCGTTGAGGTCGCCATCTTCGAAGCTCAGTCCGGCGGTCTTTTCATTCCGTCCGATGCCGGTAGCCGACCGGGTAATTACATCTCTTTGCCGAGCCAGACGATCGATAGAAACGGGACGATCACAATTCCCTATGCGGGTCGGGTTCCGGCTGCCGGTCGCCTCAAGGAGACCGTGGAACAGGACGTCGAGGATCGCCTGGCGAGCCGGGCGATCGAGCCGCAGGTGGTTATTACGACGACGACAAGTCGCTCCAGTCAGGTTGCCGTGCTCGGGGATGTCAACAATCCCCAGCGCGTCGAGATCAGCCCGGCCGGTGAGCGTGTTCTCGATGTCATTTCCGCTGCGGGCGGTTTGACGACCAACAATATCGAAACGAATGTGACGCTGCAGCGCCGCGGCAAGACGGCTACCGTCGCCTACAATACGCTCTTAAAGAACCCGGCCGAAAATATCTACGTCGCACCGGATGATACGATCTCGATCGATCATGAGCGCCGTACCTATCTTATGCTCGGCGCCGCA
Organism: Rhizobium sp. PRIMUS64; assembly: GCF_023006465.1. NCBI lineage: Bacteria > Pseudomonadati > Pseudomonadota > Alphaproteobacteria > Hyphomicrobiales > Rhizobiaceae > Rhizobium > Rhizobium sp. PRIMUS64. The sequence goes on from NZ_JALBGX010000017.1 coordinate 20,944, forward strand.
GGCACAAGTGGCCGCTTCGATTTCGAAGAATCCGACCTGACCCTTGGAGAGGCAATCGCCAAGGCGGGCGGCCTGCGCGATGATCGCGCTGATCCGGCTCAGGTCCTGCTCTATCGCCTTGTCCCCAAGAAAACGGTTGCAGCGATGCACGTGGACGCGACGAGATTTACGGGTGAAACGGTTCCGGTGATCATCCGCGCGAATCTTCGCGATCCGGCAACCCTGTTTGCTGTTCAGCAATTCAAGATGGAAGACAAGGATATTATCTATATTTCCAATTCGGACTCTGTTGAATTGGTCAAGTTCCTTGACATCGTAAACTCGGTATCGTCCACTGTTTCCGGTGTGGCCGACGATGCGAATGATACCCGTAACGCGGTAAACGATCTTGGAAATTGATTGAAATAGGCGGGCCGTCATCGATCTCGAATGATCAATGACGGCGGCCTATATAGCGGATTTGATGAAGGACTATGGTTATGGCAAGGTCTGGTGTTTATCGTAAGCTTGCGTATAGCGGAATTGTCGTCGCGATGTTTACCGGCATGAATTCAAGCGCTTTCGCGGCAGCTTGCGTGAGGCTTTCAAATCTGACTTCCATCGATATCAGTGGATTTACGGCCAACCCCGCCGTTCTGCTTGATATGTCCGATCCGCTGGTTTTGTCATCGAGCGTCCGCGCGCTGGTTGGGAGCAGCAATGAGGCGCTGTCGCCGGTGATCGAGCAGGCCAGGAAAGCCGATGTCGCGCAGATGGCTGCTATCGGTTCCGGTCTTGGGCGGGCTGCAAACAGCTGCCAGGTAACGGATCCGCTATTCAAGCTGGCCATTGAAAAAGCCGTCGCCGAGGCGGCGAGCGCGGATCCGAATCTTGCGCCGCTCCTTGCCGCCTTTGCGAAGGTTCTCGCCGAAGGCGGAACGGCGGCGCTCGGCCCGGGTGGAAGTGCTGCAGCCGCCGCATCCGGCATCGGCAATAATGGGTCGATTGGCCGGACGGGGCCGGGAGCGGACGACGGTACGCCTTTTGAGGGCAGCGAGACAACCGCCGGTACGCTGAAGGTTTCGAATGCTGGGGCAGGGCAATCGTCTGACTCGGCGGAATCGACTAGTGTTAGTATCCCGGTCATATAATAGCTGGAATTGCCCTTAGATCTTAGCGCTTGACGCATTTGTTGGAGATCGAAATTGCTATCGCCAGATAAACTTACGCCACGTATCGACCCCTCCCGCGATACGGGAAACGAAGCTGACTTCATCGATTTCGACAAGCTCATCGCAATCGCCCGCCGACAGTGGCGGATGGTTGCGGCGTGCGGTTTCGCCTTCGCCATTCTGGGCATTGTGTATGTCCTGACCTCGGTGCCCGTCTACACCGCCGACACAAGCGTGCTGATCGACCGCAGCGATAGCCAGGTGATCAACCAGCTGGCGGCTTTCGGCCAGATGGACGATGACGAAGGTACTGTCCTCAGTCAGGTCGAGCTTTTGAAGTCCGACACCATCGCCTATGCCGTCGTCGACAAGCTGAAACTCGTCGACAATGCGGAGTTCATGGGACCGAAAAGCTCGCTTTTTTCTGTCTCAACGCTGAAATCCTTCGTGAATTTTCGGTCGTGGTTTGCCGATGACGCAGCCGTCGCACCCGATCCGGAAATGAGGCGGCGGAGTGCTGCGGAGACTGTTGCAGGCAACATCGATGTCGAACGCGTTGGCAAATCCTATGTTCTCGATGTCAGCTTTACCTCGCAGTCACCGGATCTAGCGCGTGATATCGCAGCTGCCATCGCCGACGTCTATCTGGTTGACAAGCTCAATTCGAAATACGAGGCGACACGTCGGGCCGGCGAGTGGCTACAGGAGCGTATCGAAGAGCTCCGGCAGCAGGCGCTGGACACTGACCTCGCCGTGCAAAAATTCCGCAGCGAGCATGGACTTGTCGAGGCTGGATCCGGTACGCTGATTAGCGATCAGCAGCTTTCCGAGATCAATACCCAATTGATCAATGCGCAGGCCGAGACTGCGAAGGCCGAGGCAAAATATGCGCGCGTCAAGTCGATCATCGACGCTAAGCAGACCGATGCGATCGTCACCGATGTGCTCGACAGCTCCATTTCGAACGACCTGCGCAAGAAGTATCTGGAGGCTTCCAAGCTCGAAACTGAAATTGAGGCGCGGCTCGGTCCCGATCACGTCCAGGCGGTTCGGCTTCGTGCGGAAATGGAAGAATATAAGAGGCTCATGTTCGATGAGTTGAACCGTATCGCCGAGAGCTACCAAAGCGAGCTGCAGGTCGCGAAATCGCGGGAAAACTCTTTGCGCGACAGCGTTACACAGGCGACGGGCGTAGCCGCAATGGCTGGCGAAACCCAGGTGCAGCTTCGCGAACTCGAGCGCACGCGCGATACCTATAAGAATCTCTATCAGAGCTTCTTGACGCGTTATCAGGAAGCAATTCAACAGCAGAGCTTTCCGATCACCGCTGCGCGAATCATCACGACGGCGGAGACGCCGACGAAGCCGAGCGCTCCGAAGAGAGCTCTCGTCGTTGCTTTCGCGATGTTCATGGGATGTGCATTTGGAAGTGGTATAGCGGCCTTCCGCGAATTCCGGGATCGGTTCTTCCGCACCGGCGATGATGTCCGGGACGTGCTTGATGTCGAGTCTCTCGGTGTCATGCCGCTGATTGAAAATAACGTCGACGATCCGACGCTCGTTGATCCCAGCAATCCACGAAGCATCGCCAGGGGCGGGAAGACCACGACCTATGTCGAGGAGCATCCGCTCTCGGCATTTGCCGAGACGCTTCGAAGCGCCAAGATTGCCATCGACCTCAGTGCTGCCGATCAGCGCTGCAAGGTCATCGGCGTCGTGTCGAGCTTGCCCGGCGAAGGGAAGTCGACGACCTCCATCAATTTTGCCAAACTCCTGGCAATGCAGGGTGCGCGTTGCCTACTTATCGACGGCGACATGCGCAATCCTGGTGCCACCCGGGCGATCGGCCGCCATGCCGAGGCCGGGTTGCTCGAGGCGATCGTCGACAGCCGTCCGCTCAAGGATTTGATCCTTCTCGATCCCAAAACAAAACTCGCATTTTTGCCGACGGTGGCACGGTATCGTGTTCCGCATTCGTCGGAGTTGCTTGCGTCACGCGGCATGGATCAGCTTCTTCAAACGGCGCGTCAAAGCTTCGATTATATTATCGTCGACCTGCCGCCCTTGGCGCCGGTTGTGGATGCGCGCGCAATCAATTCGAAGCTCGATGCGGTCGTTTTCGTTATCGAGTGGGGAAAGACATCGCGCAAGGTCGTGCAGTCGACACTGCTGTCCGAACCGGAACTCTATGCGAAATGCGTCGGTACTATATTGACCAAGGTCGACCCGTCGCAGATGAAACTTTACCGGACATTCGGTTCGAGCGAGTATTATTATAAGCGTTATTCGCGATACTATACCGAAAGCTGATGTTCCGAGGTCAGTTCGTTTCGGTTACCAGGATCGCTTTCATTATCGTCACCCTCGTCTTTTTGGTGCTGGCCGGTCGAGAGCTATACGCTTCGATAAGAACGGCCAGCATCTCGATCGTCGCCGAAAGGATCGAGCGTGGAGAGACAGTCGCGGACGATGTCGTGGCCAAATACGCGTCGCGTAGTGTCGACGTTGTTGACGGTCATTATTGCCGATCCGACATTGTGGCTGCTGGCGTAACCCTCGTTCTGGCGCAACTCGATCGGCAGAATGTCAATGTCAACTACGACACCTGGGCCGCTGCGGCGTCGAGTGCGCGCCAGTATCTGCGGTATGCGCTTTCGTGCATGCCGACGAACAGTAATTTTTGGCTTCGCCTTGCGGCCGTGCAGTCGATAATTGCGGAGGAGCCGGCTGCGGTTGCAGTAATGATGAAGCGTTCGGTTGTGCTTGCGCCCTACGACCAGGTGATGATCCTGACGCGGTTTTACTTCTGGAACGATTTTACGGATGCAACACTTGCGGCGGCAAGGAACGCGCTCGACAGCGATCTTACGACGATGCTGAAACTGGGCGATCGTTGCAGGGTGAATGCCACGATAAAAGAGATCAGCCCACAGCTTCGTCCAATCTTCGATCAAGCCTGGACGAGCGTTGGAGATTCTGCGACGGCGCGGTTCCGGCAGCGTTGCAGCAAGTAAATCAACAAAGCAGGCTTTTGGACAGTTCCAAGCTCAACGGCACCGGACTGCATATAATTCGTGCTGTTCCGGGGTGGTCGTTCCGAACATTGCTGAAAGCTCGAAGCGGTGTAAATGGTTGCCGACTGCTCATTCTCGTGACGCGGCTCGACTTGTAAAACGCCCGCCATCTGCGCGGCGGGCGTTGCTTTTTAGTTGGTTATTGAATGATCAGACGTCTGCGTCCGCGCCAGTGATGTTGAGTGTCAGAACGCCGACATCGGTGTGGCCTTCGCCGTCGGAGATCTTGTAGAACTGGATAGTTTCCGTGACGTGATCGCCCGGAGCAACATCTACTGCCAGATCATAGGTGAATGTTCCATCCGCTTTGACATGGAACGTGCCATACGTGCCGGCGACGTCGGTCGTTGCGCTTGGATCGCCGTTTACGGCCGTGTTGGCGAACTGTCGGAGGAAGAGATGACCATTGTCGCCGGCAATGTCGTTGTCCAAGGCGTTGCCGCCGATGGCGTCGCCCTCGGTGAAGCTATAGTGATCGTCGACCGCGATCGGCTTGACCTGGGTTACGCCCTGGATGTTCAGGGTGAACAGGCCGACATCGGTATGACCGCTGCCGTCGGAGATTTTGTACGAAACCTTCTCCTGGAGCAATTCACCATTGGTGAAGTTGACCTTGGCAGCATCGCTTAGCACATAGGTGTAGCTGCCATCGGGCTTGACGAAGAAGGTGCCGTAGTCGCCCTGGATTTCGGTGATCTGGCTGTTGCCGCTCTTGGCGCCAACGCTCGCGCCGTCGAAGGCGCGCAGGAAAAGGTGTCCGTTATCGGATGAATCGTTGGAAAGCAGATTTCCTGAAATGGCGTCTGTTTCCAGGAATGTTGCACTATCGTCGGTTGCGTGAACAGCCATCAGTTCTCTCCTTGAATAGTTCTTTGATAGGTCAATTCTGACCTTTAGCGAGCTGCCCGATTAAGGATATCTTAATACAGAGAGTCAAGGGCGTAATTAACAGCAAGTGAACATTTTCTGGTGTATTGTACAATAATGACACACATGCAACTCGCATAAGACAATGAAGTGCCTGACGTTTGTTGCGTTAATAATAGGTGAAATTGTCGAATGACAGATACGAATTTAAATTTCTTCAGAAGGAAAGAATGTTTATTCAGCGGCAATTTATAAGAATACGTTGAGGTTCTGATGTTCAGATGAGATGTTGATATAATCACTACGGGCTATGGCGTGATATCGCGGTTTTGTTTCGTTGACCGCTCTATCTCATGCTTTTCGACGAAGTAACTGATGTCGTTCTCTTGTAACATATGTTTATCAAGTAATGTTTCTCTCGAGGCGCATTTTTTACAAATTAAGATGCGTGTTCTAGGAGATAATCTTATTGCCAATGCCGATATCAGGTAACTTTTTCATAATTGTGCAGTGCAACTTTTTTTGCAATGCGAAATATTTGAGAAATGAAGATATTTTGCAGCGGACGTAAGAATTATCGCGAGATAGAACGCATTTTAGTGTTCCATTTTAGGAGGCAGAGAGAGGTCCGCAGGTAGAAGGTTTTCCAGTATCTTTGGGAGATCATGGTGTGACCGTCTACTATGTAAATTCGGCAACGGGATCCAATCAGAACAGTGGAGTGAGCGAGCAGGCGGCTTTCGCGACGCTTTCCGCTGTCGAGGCGCTCAAGCTCAACCCGGGCGATAGCGTGCTCCTGGCTGCCGGAAGCGTGTTCAACGAACAATTCGATTTGAAATACTCCGGCAGCGTTGCCGCTCCGATCACGATTGGCAGCTACGGTGTTGGCGATGCGCCGGTCATTCACAGCAGCAATGACGGCATCCACGGTTCCAAGGCTTCGAACATCGTCATTGAGAACATCAAGATCGCCGATACCGGCGCCAACGCGATATATGCAGGGAATGTGTCGAACTGGACGGTTCGCAACGTCGAGGTGACAAATACAGGCCTTGCTGGAAAGCCCGGCTCGATCAGCTTCCAAAGCAGCCAGAACATCACGATTGAGAACAGCAAGCTGACCGGGGTGCATGCCGATGGCATATGGATGGACAAGGTCAACGGTGTCACCCTCGTCAACAATACCGTCACCAACAGCCAGGGTGCAGCGGCAGACGCTATCCAGCTCAATGATAGCAGCAATATTCTGGTCAAGGACAATCATCTGGAGCAGACGGAGACCAATAGCGCCAAGGGTGTCCTCGTGTTGGTCAGGGCTGTAAACGCCGTGGTCGATGGCAACACGCTCATCGGCGGTGGCTTTGGGTTGAGTGCCCAGGCGGGCACGAATATCGCCATCCACGACAACGACATCTCGGGATACGGCGGCTATAGCTGGTCCTACGGTATTGGCCTTGGCGATCAGGGAGATGCGAAGAACTATGACATCAGCGGAAATTATGTGCATGGTGGCGTTTATGGCGTCCTGGTTAGCGCAGCGGGCTATCCAAACTATGTTCGTGAGAACATCGATATCCATGACAATGTCTTTGACGGCCTGTCCTCGTCAGCGCTGAAGGTTGACAGGTCCGCATCGGGTTCTTTTCATGACAATATCATCGACAGCCTGGTATCGACGCTGACGATGCCGCCCGCAATTGCTGCTCAGAACACGTTCTCCATCTGCGAGAACAAAACGTTCGAACAAGCGCAGGCCGAGCTTGACAGCGCCGCTGGCAGCACGAGCAGCAATACGTCATCGAACAATGAGCAGACGCCTACCGTACCAGTCGTCGAGCAGCATGTGGAAGTACCAGCGCTGCCGCAAACAATTACCCCGGCTCCCGCAACAGAAACGCATACCGCGACGGTAGCCGCAGCCGTCGTTCCCAAGATCGTCGCCGTCCATGACAATCTGAAGATCTCGAGTGACACCGGCAGCGCCTATCACGGCAATCTCCTCGAAAACGACAGTGCCTCCAACGGGACTGTGCTGCTCCGCCGCTTCGGTGACGGTGCGGTGGACAAGCATGGGCTGACGCTGACCGGGAAATACGGCGTCATCCACGTCGACAGCGATGGCGACTATACCTATACGGTCGATGCAGCCAAACTCGCCGGCATTAGCGGTAACGTCAGCGAATCCTTCCAGTACAAGATCTCCGACGGTGCTTCACACATCGATACGGACTCATTGAGCGTCTCCATCAACGTGGATGCATTTCATGGCTCACATCTGCTGGTCTGAGTCAGACGGGACGGGTCGCGGGGCCGCCTTGCCAGCCGTTTTATCTCGACATTAAAGCTCGATGATGAGTGCTCGCCGGCGGTCGAGTCGGGGAATGATCGCTGACCTAATATTTCAGCCGTTCATCTTCAGAGTAAAATATGGACTGAATATATAGTTAATGCCCGAGTAAACATCGTGTTTAAGCACGCGACACGGCTATCCCTTTGGCCCGTTATTGGGCGGTTTGCGATTTTCACTTGCTTGGGCCGGTATATTTAGCGTAGCGTCAAGTTAGAACCCCTGAAATCGCGCGCGCTATAAATTGGAATTTCTTGGCCATTTTTCGGTGGGATTCATATAATAGGTGTGAGCTTGCAAGCGGAAGATCGGCACCGGTGCCGACAAGCCAGATGCGGCTGTGTTATTGATCGGGCTTGATGGACCCGTAGCTGCAGTGCGCTGGCATGTATGCCTGTGGGTTATGCGGTAAGAGAGGGATTACTTCGTGTTTCAGAGTTCAACAGCGGATGCGAGCGAGCCATCCAAAGCCTTGAGGAAATGCAAGGGGGGGCTTGTTTTCATTGGAATAGCAAGTGCGCTTATCAATATCCTCTATCTTACAAGTTCATTTTTTATGCTTGAGGTGTATGACCGGGTCATCCCCAGCAAAAGCATACCCTCGCTGGCTGCCCTGGCAATACTTGCGTTGATGCTTTACGCCTTTCAAGGAGCGTTCGAGGTTCTGCGAAGCAGGATGCTCGTGCGTGTTGCCGGTTCACTTGACGAGATGGTGAACGGACGTGTGTTCCGGGCGCTTATCAAGGCTCCGCTGAAGGTCAAAATCGGCGGCGACGGGCTTCAGCCGTTGCGCGACTTCGACCAGATCAGAACCTTCCTGTCCGGTATGGGCCCGACAGCGATGTTCGATCTGCCGTGGTTGCCGTTCTATATCGTGATCTGTTTCCTCTTTCATCCGGCGATCGGATATATCGCGATCGGTGGATCGCTGGTTCTCGCCATCCTGACGTTCATGACCAATCAGGGAACGCGGACGCTATCAAAAAAGCAGTCTGACTCCGCAAATATGCGGAATGCCTTCGCGCAGACCTCGATCCGCAACTCCGAGGTCATTCACGCCATGGGCATGGCAGGCACGATGGCCGAAATCTGGGACCGCAAGAACAGTGAATACCGGACGATCACTCGGCAGGCATCGGATGTCGGCAACGGATATGCGACCTTGTCGAAGATTTTCCGTATTGCTCTGCAATCGGGGACGCTTGCGACCGGCGCAATCCTGGTCATTCAAGGGCAGGCCTCTTCGGGAATTATCATCGCGGGCTCGATATTGACCTCGCGCGCCCTGGCGCCTGTCGAAGCAGCGATCGGAAATTGGCGTGGCTTCGTTTCTGCTCAGCAGAGCTGGGCGCGGCTTTCGAGCCTGCTGAAAACCATTCCTGAGATTCCAGCCCCGCTTGCGCTCGCGGCTCCTACCAAGCAAGTCACTGTTGAGGGCCTGGCGAGCGGACCACCGGCTGGCCAGCGCCTGGTCATCTCCGATGTCAGCTTCGGCTTAAGGGCAGGGAGCGCGCTTGGGGTCATTGGTTACAGTGCCTCGGGTAAGTCGTCGCTGGCGCGGGCGATGATGGGCATCTGGCCGACCGTCAGAGGATCCATTCGCCTTGATGGTGCGGCACTCGACCAGTGGGACGGTGACGCACTTGGCCGGCATATCGGTTATCTCCCGCAGGATGTGGAGCTTTTTTCGGGGACCGTCGCGCAGAATATCTGCCGTTTCGCGAAGGAGATGTCGCCCGAGGCAGTGGTTGCCGCAGCGAGGGCGGCGCGTGTTCACGATCTTATCCTTCGTCTGCCGAACGGTTACGAAACCGAAATCGGCGAAGGCGGTGCGGCGCTTTCGGCCGGCCAGAGACAGCGGATCGCGCTTGCAAGAGCGCTTTACGGCGAACCATTCCTCGTCGTGCTCGATGAACCGAACTCCAATCTTGATGAAGAAGGCGAGCGGGCGCTGAGTGCTGCGATCATGAGCGTGCGGGCGCGCGGCGGCATTGTCGTTGTCATCGCACATCGGTCCGGCGTTCTGGCGGTCTGTGACTTCGTGCTGATGATGCAAGATGGCCGGATGATCGCGTTCGGTCCGAAAGAGGAAGTTCTGGCAAGGGTCAGCCGGCCGGAAGCGGCGCGCACGCCGATTGCCGAGCGCGTGGCTCAGCTTAAAGTCGTGGTCGACGGCATCAATGCGGCCGAATAGGCCAGAGGGAAGATTGTGAATAAAGTTATCAGTGAATCGAAACGCTCCCTCAATCGGCATGTTGCCGTTGTCGGTGCGTTGTCGATAGCCCTCGTTTGCGGCATCGGCGGTTGGGCGGCGACGACAGAGCTTTCGAGCGCAGTCATCGGCGAGGGCGTGATCGTTGTTGACGGCGATGTCAAGAAGGTCCAGCACCTGACAGGTGGTATCGTGTCGGAACTGCTGGTCGCCGAAAACGACCATGTGACGGCAGGGCAGGTGCTGATACGGCTCGATGGGACGACGACAAGAGCGAACCTCTCGATTGTCGAAAGCACGCTCGCTCAGCTTTATGCGCGCCGCGCCCGTCTGAAGGCGGAACGGATCGGCGCCGATTCGTTCGAGGTCGAGGAAAACATCACTGATCTGACATCCAGCACCTCCGCGGCGAAGCTTCTCGATGGTGAGCAGAAATTGTTCGACAGTCGCAGGACGGCGCTTATCGGAATGAAGAGCCAGTTGGCATCGCGCAAGGACCAGCTGGCCGAGCAGGTAAAGGGGTTGGTCGTTCAGATCAACGCCACCAGCGATGCCTTGGGCTTGATCGAACAGGAGCTTGAGGGCATTGATACGCTCTACAAGAAGGGTCTCGTCACGCTTCAGCGTTTGAATACGCTCAAGCGCGCACGCGCCGATCTCCAGGGCAACAGCGGCCAGGAAATCGCATCAAAGGCCGAGGCCGAGGGTAAGGCAATCGAGATCGATCGCCAGTCGATCCAGCTGGATGAGGATCGTCGTTCGGAGATCGCAAAGGACCTGACCGACGTCGAGGCACAGATCGCCGAATATGAAGAGCGCCGCGGAACCGCACTCGATCAGCTGCACCGTCTCGACATTACCGCGCCGCTGACTGGGCGAGTTCACGAACTTTCGGTTCACACCGTCAATGGTGTCATCGATCCCGGTCAGACGTTGATGCTCGTCGTTCCCGAAAATAACGAACTTACGGTCGAGGCGAAAGTCGCCACCCGCGATATTGACCAGGTTCACGTCGGTCAGTCCGTCGATGTGCGCTTCAGTGCTTTCGATCAACGCACGACGCCTGATGTGAGCGGTGAGATTACCTCAATCGCCCCTGATATCGTCAAGGATGAGCGCACGGGCATCAGCTACTATCCCCTGCGCGTCAAGCCGAAAGCTGAAAGCATTGCCAGGATGAAGACGATAAAGCTCTATCCCGGCATGCCGGCCGAGGTCTTTATCAAGATCGGCGACCGGACCGTCATATCCTATCTGACGAAGCCGCTGACCGATCAGATGCAGCACGTATTTCGTCAGGAGTGATTGGCGGCTGTTTCGCGTGGTTGAAAGCCCGGACGTCTCAAAGCAGCCATCCGCCAGAGTGAGATTGGATAGTTTCGCGTTGCTCGAACGGGCATGAGCGGCCATTTCACGAAATTGTCTCAAGTCTGCGGCAAGGTCTCCCGATGATGTGTTTGCTGCTTTGGCGAGCGGCGCCGACTGCGAGGCGACCGGCTTATGGACTGGTTCTGTTTCTGGCGTGTCTGGTGATGTTTTCCGCGGTCAAAAACGGCCATGCCGATAGTCCTCAGCCGCTGAAAATAGTGGCTTTCGGAACATCCTTGACGGCCCGCGGGGGATGGCAGCCCGCTCTCGAGACAGGGCTTTCAGTCTGCCTGCAAAGGCCCGTGAAAGTCGAGAGCGTTGCAAAGAGCGGCGAGACGTCACTATGGGCCCTTACCCAAGTTGATCGCGTCGTTGCCGCGCAGCCGGATATCATCCTGATTGAACTCTATGCTAACGATGCGACATTGCATCGGTTCGTGTCGCTTGCGCAAAGCCGAAAGAATATCGGCGAGATCCTCGACCAGCTGCGGCAGCGCCTGCCGCAAGCGCGGATCATCGTCATGGCCATGAATCCGTTTTCGGGGCTGCGGGGGCTAATCCGCCCCTTTGCCGACAGCTATGTCTCTGCCCATCAGACAGAGGCCGAAATACGTGGTCTGGAGTTTGTCGACCACCGGCCCAACTGGGAGCGTCTTACGCCGGATGATCTGGCCAGGGCAATTCCTGATGGTGTGCATCCTTTGCCCGACGTGGCCTCCAAAATCATCGCGCCCGAACTCGCCAAACGTATCGCCGGCAACAATTGCGGAGAATGAAATTCTCTCATGCCCGTCACAGTCCCTGACGGCTCTCAGGGTTCAGACTGCTGCAATATAGTTTTTCAGGTAGGTGACCAGTGAAGCCCGACCGGCCTCCGACGAATCTTCGTGAGACGGGCTATCCAGGTCTTCGAGCAGATAGCTCCTGAGATCGTCATCGGTATGTGCAACGTAGATACCCGGTCGGCCTGCGAGCTGGCCTACCGTGGCAAGCTGATGATCGTTTCTATGCTCGCCGAGGGATGCCTGCCGGGGAACGAGAATGATCGGCTTTCCAAAACGTTTCGCCGTAAGCACAGTGCCAATTCCCGCGTGAGAGACGATGACACTTGCATCGAAAAAGACTCTATCGAAGTCCGCGGGCTCGATATTCTTGATCCATTTCATGTTCTGTGGCGTGTAGGTGCCCTTGCCGATCTGCGCCAGAACCGGTTTGGACAGTTCCTTTGCGAAGGTGTCGACAGATTTGACGAGGCGATCAAACGGCAGCTGCGTTCCGACGGTGACAAGGATCAAAGGACAGCTCCTGCGTAGTGGGGGCCATCCGGCCGTGAAAGATGCTGCCACTGCGTGAGCCAGAGCGTCGCAATATGGCCGGCCAATTTACCCGATAGCGACAGCTTCTCGACATTGGCGACGCTATCGATCCAGATCGTCCGCTTGCCCATCAATTTGCCGGCAAGCAGGCAAAAAAGCCCGGGCGCGGCACCGGTCGAGATGACGACGTCGGGCCTCTGTTTGATGACGATGGAAAAGGCGCTGAAAAAGCACCGGATCGACATGGGTATCGAGTCGCGGCTGCAATCGGGAAGCACTAGTCCGTCCCGAATGTCGTATTTTGCAAGCAATCCCGGGATGGTCGTTGCAAAGACGATATCGCAGCCCTCGAATGCGCCGCGCATGGCCATCAGTTGCTCCCAGTGGCCGCCTCCTGACGAGGCAGCGAGAACCTTCAATTTTTTCTCAGTCATAGACAGGCATCTCCTATATTTGACCGATGATAGGGGCGAAAAACCGTTCTGTACGAACAGCGATTGTCTCACGATAGTTCAATAGAAGTGTACCATTTTTGGCTTGGTCGATTGAAGCCTTGAAGTTCATGGACAGCCAATCACTCATGATATTTTCAACTGGAACATAATAAGGGTCAAAACTCTTCCAAGGGCGCTCGCGTAAACAAATATCAGAGCGCGGCATTGGGCTTGTATTCCTGGTATGCATGGCCGAGAATCCCATTAACCATGCCCGCGCCGCGCAGAACATGGGTGAGGGCTCGCATGCCCCAATAGGGTGAAATCAAGATCGCTGGCAGCATGACCAGCCCAAGGATGACTCTCGTGGCACCATAGGCCGCGCGATAGATCCGGCGCTTGAGGTTGCCATGCAGGACCTCGCTGACTGCGAAGGTATTGCCGAGCCGGTATTGTCTTTGCAATACCCATTTCCAGGTCATCCGGCTGGCCGGAACGATATCATGGACGAGCGCCTTGTCAGCCCAGAAGACCTGCATGCCACGGCGGATGGCTTGGTTGAAGAAAAGGTAATCCGTGCCCCCGGTGAAGCGCATCTTCTCTTCAAAACGCAGATTCCATGAGCGGATCAGGGGATAGTCGAACATGACGTTGTTAGAGGCCGCATAAGAAATGCGTTGACCGTCCTTGTTCTTCTTGCGCTCGAACACCCTTGCCTTGATGAAATATTCCGGCGGGTTTTCGGGATAGACCGGTTGGACGGGGCCGTAGACGCAATCGGCGCGGTTTTTCTCCCGTGTCTCCAGCATCGCGTCCAGCCAGCCATCGACCGGCCATTCGTCATCGTCGAGAAAGCAGAAGAGGTCAGTGCCGGGAGGCGCTGAATCCAATGCGCGATTGCGTGCAAAGGGTATGCCCTGATTTTGTTCGATGACGTAGATCAGGTCGTAGGCACCTGTTTGGCCAAAGCTCTCTACCGTGGCCCTTGCGCTGCCGGCCGCATCATTATCGACGATCACCATAGTGAGATGATAGGGGCGAGCCGGCTGCCTGACCTGGCGCGTCATGACGTCAAGAAGCTTGGCGATCCCGTCGAGGCGGCGATAGGTCAGCACGCCGACGGCGATCCTCAGCGGCGCGGCGCCTACTTCTGTGCCGACGGATGAATGCGGAAAAGTCTTTTGCTGATTCATGACTGTCCTCTCCGCAGCATATTTCCCAAACGCTTGCGCGCCGCCATCAAGGCCACTTCGGTCGCGGCAGCATCGCCGAACGGACCGCCGGCCACCGTGTTGCGAGCTTCACCCCGGAGCTTCAGAAGCGATGTCGTTTCGGCAATTCCGCCGGCCACGAGGCTCTTGCCGAGTGCCTGCAGCCCGTCATAGCGGCGTGCCAGTTCGAGCCCAGTCGCGATCATGATCCGTGGGCGCAGCGTCTTTGCCCTGCTTGTGCCCGTGTAGCGGTTCGACTCATGAATGCGCTGAAACGTCAGCGGTGTTTCGACGATGGCGCCGCGACCCAGATAGGCGGCTGCAAACTTGATGTAATTGTCGCTGAGGACGACGTCTTTCGCGACAGACATTGGCAGGATCTGAGACAGCAGATCGCGGCGGAAGCTCAAGCCGGAGGTCGGCACAGGAAGCGAGGGAAAGCCGCCCCTGCGCAGCGTATCCCGCTTGTCGAACCGCGTCACCTGCAGCTCTGTTGGAGGCTGGTCGCTTTCCTTAGTCGTCACCCGGTCGAAGCACCAGTCGATCTCGCTGCGGTCGTAGATTTCGGCTATACGAGCGAGCTTGCCCGGCAAGAATGCATCATCGGCATCGAGGAGAAAGAGGACATCACCGCTTGCGGCCGCAAAACCCGCGTTGAAGCTCGAGGCCTGGCCACCGTTTTCCTTCAATACCGTCAGGATCTGTTCACCGTAGGAGGCAAGGATCTGGCGGGAATCGTCCGTCGATCCGTCGTCGACCACCACCACTTCGAAGTCGGGGTAGGCCTGTGACAAAACACTGTCGATGCATGGGCGCAAAAAGCGACCATAATTGAAATTGTTGATGAGCACCGAGAGTTTCAATTTACTGCCTCCTGGGCCAATCGATCACCGCGCGAGCGTCTGGGGCGCATATCGGCGAATTCCAGCACGATATCCACGCATGTAGTAATATTTCCAGATAGCCCAGAAACGCTTCTTTGATTGCGGCAAGAGATAAAGCATGGCTGCCCGAAATGCCCATTGCGCGCTTTCGATCCAGATCGGTAGTGGAACTCCGCTGAGCCTCACCCCTCCAGGTACCTCGTCAGGGAAGAGCGCCGGCATGCCATAGCCAAGCCGTTCGCCGCGTTTCTGTACCCAATCCTCAG
This sequence comes from Rhizobium sp. PRIMUS64, assembly GCF_023006465.1. NCBI lineage: Bacteria > Pseudomonadati > Pseudomonadota > Alphaproteobacteria > Hyphomicrobiales > Rhizobiaceae > Rhizobium > Rhizobium sp. PRIMUS64. The sequence goes on from NZ_JALBGX010000017.1 coordinate 36,074, forward strand.
TGACACTTGATGCCGGTATCCAGTGATGAACCACGGCCTCTGCGCATCGATAGGACTTGGCGCCATTTGCCGCCAGTCGAATGATGATTTCCGCATCTTCACCCATGGCAAATATTTTCCCTGGTAGAGGGCCGATATCTTCCCGGTAGCGCACGCTCGTTCCGAGCAACTCTCGCCGAATGATCGTGTTGGGACCCCAGACTTTCGTCGGGTCACAAGGTCCGCTTTGCGCTTCATCGACGATCGCGAAAGTCGAGCCCATTGGAATCCAATCGATAAAGCGGCCCTTCGGCTCCTTTTCCCAATCGGGGACGATTCTGCCTCCGAACACGCCATAGCCCGGATGGGCGATAGCGCAGTCGACGATCGCTTTCAGCCAGTTCGGTTCGGCGCGTATGTCGTCGTCCGTAAAGACTATGAGATCTCCCTTTACTTGATCCAAAGCCAGATTCAGCGCGCCAGACTTTCCCGGCTTGCGCTGCTGCAGGATGGTGATGGGAAGCTTCTCGCTGTACGATTTCAAAAGCTCAAACGTATCGTCATTGCTATTATTGTCGACAGCAACCAATTCCCATCGATCATGGGGAAGCTCCTGGCGCACCAAGGAATCCAAAGTATGGCGCAGCCGGCGGCTGGCGCCATTGTAAGATGAAAAGAGCACGCTGACGAAGAGATCCGACATCAGTTACCAACCCTCTTGGTGAAGTCGTAAGAGAAGAGCTTCATGTTTTGACTGCCTGTGCGATGTTCGAGCAGTTCGGCGCCTACGCGGGGTTTGACCGTGTCTTGCCGAAAAACTCGCGCCTGTGACCCTCGCCGAGTACCCTCAGCTTGCGAAGATTGCGTAACCACCGCCGCGGTTTGGTGAGCACACCGCGGTTGAGGAAATACTGCCGCAGCAGGCTCGGTGCCTGACTATGCGATCCGCCATGGGCGACCCGATAGACCGCCCCGCGAAACGGCAGTTTCGTTAGCGGCGCGCCCCGCTGGGCAAGGATGCTTGCTATGCGGACATGGCTGCCCAGCATCGACTTGATCCAGTCGAGCGAAGCCTCCTCGAAACGTTCCGGCAGTTCATAGAGATCGGCACGTATGATCAACGAGGTACCGCAGAGATGGCTGAAGTCGTCGTGGCCAAACAGGAAGTTGCCGCCATCGTCCCAGATATAACCATGATCGATCGTCCATCCGTTGGCGTCCCGATTGTCGGATACGTGTTGAACGATCCGAGAGCTGACGAAATCGTCGTCATCGACAATCATGAAGAAGCGACTGTCGGTGGCGTTCAGCATGCCGCTCAGAACGCGACGGCCTTTGTCTGCCCGGAAGGCATCAAGGAAGTCTTCCTTGCTGCCCTTTCCGAGCTCATGCAAGTCGTTCGGCGGAAAGGTGACACGCACGGCGGAGAATTTTTCCGGCAGGTCAGGCAGATCCGCACCTTCGTTTGCCACGATGATGCCGCGCCAGTCTCCATTGGTCTGGTTGGAAATGGAAGCCACGGTCTGGGTCAGGTTTGCCTTCAGCCTGCTCCAATCGCGGGCATTGTCCTGATGTCGGACCGGGATAATGAAGGTGACAAGTGTCATCGAATGCCCCCTTAAGCCCGCAAGCTCACAGCTTCTTTTGCATCGACGCGCCCCTTTGCCGCCTGACGACGCGCCCACTCTATTCCGTCCTCGAGCGAGGTTGCCTTGTATGAAAGGTCGGTTCCGCCGGAGAAAGCATTCATGAAGCGGCGGATCTTTCCATAGCTATTGTCTAACACGGCATGCGGGCGGCCGAGCAGCAGCGAGCAGATATGGACGTGCAGGCGATCGGTCACGATTGCGCGGGCACGCGAAATCTGACTGATGCCGCGCTCGAAACGGTTGTGTGCCGCAGCGTCCAGTCTGCGCAAGGCAACTTCGCTCGGCTTCAATGCGAGATAAGCCGAAGCTACCCCCAACTTCTTGGCGATATCGACCTTCCGTTTCGACTCGGTAATCCAGTCTTCCACAGGAATATCGGAAGGGATTGTGCGATCGGTACCGCCAACCCGTTCTGCATCCTCCCGCAACATGGCGAGGACGGGAATCTGTGTCGCCCTTTCCGGAAGCGGACCGATGGCAAAAGCCATGTCGGGGCATAGTCGTACGGTGCAGTCGAAGTGTTTTTCGGAAAACTCCTTCGATTCTTCGTCGCGCACGAGCAACACGAAATTCTTGTGGCGCCCGATTGCCCGTTTGGATTGCTCGATGCGCTCAGGCGAGCTGTAGTGGATCGACTGCGGGAACTGGATGATCTGCCGATCCGGGAAACGCTCCATGATCGATTCGCGGAAATCCTGGTGGGCAACCCAGATATCGCCGAAATTGCCGCCGCCGTGAATGAAAATCGGGCCGGTCGGTACCCGCCGTTTCAGTTCGTCGGCGGAGAAGTCGTACAGTCTGGAAACATAGTCCGGGCGCTTGCCGAAGCGATCCTTGAGATAGGCCATCTCACCCAGCCAGATTGCCGAGTCGCCGCAATTGCGGATGTCGGGAAAGTCGAGAATCGCAAGCGGCTCGTCGCGCGAGACATAGTCCTTCAGGCAATCATGGATCATGCCGTTGAGTTTTGAGATCAGCTCCGATCTGGATTGGCTGGTCATTCTGCCTCTCTTGTTGATGTTCGTTTAACTTCAGGCCGACTTGGGTACGGCAATACGTTTGGCTTTTGACAGGAACTTGACAACGATACGCTGAACTTCGGTTTCCGGGCCGTTTGGCTTCTTCATCGCGAGCCAAAGGACACAGCTGGAACCGACATAGAGGATACCGCCGGTGACGACGAGGATGGCCAGGTGAAGAGCCAACGCCAATTTGTCGGTGGGGGTGTTCAGGACATGCGACAATCCCCAGACGCCGGCAGCCATCACGGCGACACTGGCAAGCGCGCGGAAGTTTGCCGCGAGCTGCTGGAAGAATGGCAGATTGATCAAGCGCTTGACGAGAAGCATGTTGACTACGGTGGAAATCAGGCCCGTCAACACGCGGGCATAAACGACGCCCGGAAGCCCGGCCATCATGAGACCAGTGATGATGATGGGCACGCGGACCACCAGCATCTGCGTGTCGCGGATGAACAGCATCTTGGTATGGCCTTTTGCCATGCCGAGCGGTTGGACGAGCGAACCGAGGGTCTGCAGGGCAAAGACCGATGCGAGTGCCTGTACGATGAAGATGGCGGGAACCCACTTTTCTCCCAGGGCAAGCCGCATCATCGGATCAGCCACAACAGCCATGCCGATACCGGCCGGAAGCGCCACCGCCGCCAGAAGCGCCTGTGCACGCTGATAGGCTGCGATCAGCCGGACCGGGTCGTTGCGGACCTTCGAAAAGCCCGGGTAAATCGTCTGGTTCAATGGCGCCGTCGCCTCGCGCGTCGGCAGCGTCGAAAGGGTGTTGCCGACGGTATAATGGCCAAGCTGCGTGGCGCCCAGCATCTTGCCGATCAGCAGGTATTCGATGCGCCAGTTCAGCGTGTTGACGATCTGTCCCGCCGTCAGCCACACCGAGAACGAAAACAATTCGCGTGCATGACGAAAGGTGATGCGCGGCCAGAACGGCAGGACGGTGTAGGAAACGATGATATTCGTGACCTGATAGGCGAGGGTGCCGATAACGAGCGCCCAATAACTCTGGTAGATGGCAGCAATTGCCACCGTCACGACGAAGCCGACCAGCTTTTGCGAGACGTTGAGTACGAACTCCTGCCAGAAAATCAGATCACGCTGCAGCATGACGCGGCGTGGATTGGCCAGACCACTCAGGAGCAGGCTGAAACTCAAGGCAAGCATCACGCTCGTCAGCCGCGGCTCGTTATAAAATTCAGCGATCGGATAGGACGCGGCGGCAAACAACAGCGCCAAAACAGCGCTTCGCGTCACGCTCAACGTCCACACCGCGCTGAAGTGCGTTTCGCTGGGAGACTCGTGGCGGATAAGCGCCTGATTGAGCGAGAGTTCGGTCACCGAGCTCAAGATGACCTGGATCGTCGTTGCAATGGCGACGAGACCAAAATCAGCCGGCACGAGATACCAGGCGAGCACAAAGGTGCTGAGTGCCGAAAGTCCGTTGACGATGGCGCGGGACAGACTCAGCCACATGCTGCCCTGAATCAGTCGGTCGGTAACACTGCTCATAAATGAATGGCTCCGCACGTCGAGGACATTGACCATTTAATTGGACTGCACGCCCATCCAAAATGCCTTTCCCTTTTGCTGGTGCAGAAGGGGTTGATGGAGTTAGAAAGCATCATGCCTTGTTGCCTCGTCACGAACCCGGTTTGCGACCTCACAGAACGCTTGCCGTTTTCTTGGAAAAATCTTGCTTCAGTCGGTTTAGCTCAAGCAGCATTCTGTCGTGCGCTTTCACGATAGACTCATCTGTGCTGAGCTGGCCCGGCTTCTCTGCTACCCGCTGCAACGTCTTGACCGTCGACCCGAAGACATAGTTGCCAGTTAGCTGTCGGATACGGCGGTGGCGGAACGTTATGTTCTTCAAAAGGTAGGTATTTTTTCGTACCAGCGACGCTCCGGCTTCAACAAGGTTCGATGGGCCGATCGGATCGAAATCGATCTCCAGATCGAGCGCACTCGCCCAATCATACCACTTGGCGCGATTGCCTGGCGCGATCGGCCGGATCGCCCGCCAAGGAACGCGTAGCGCATCGGATATGATGCAGCCATGCATCGCCTCGGAGACGACCTTATGTGATGCGCTGATCTCGGTCAGAACCTTTTCCACCGACCAGCGGGGATCGATATAGTGGATGCCGGCGAGATCGCAGACTTTATCCCAGCTGCCGTACATGGCGCTTTCATAATGCGGCATGAAGGAGACGGGATAACGCTTCTCGATGCTTTTGGCATCCCAGCAGCTGCGCGTGAGGATGCCCGAATCGCCGATGGCGTAGCTCGGATCGATGCCGAGGATTTCCGCGGTCTTCTTTCCGCGCACGAAATAGAACGTCCAGTTGCCGTCGACCTTCGGCGGGTTGGTGTAGCCGCCATAGCCCGAGCCGAAGACGATCTTCTGCATGTTCGGGTCGAAATTGTCGTAGAGGATCGAGCCGATGCCGAGAAAGAGCTGGCTTTCGTCCTCGTCGAAGAAGCCGGGCAGCAAACGCTCCCAAAGCCAATGGTTCAGTTCGTCGCCAAAATTCTCGTGTTTCCCCCGGTAGGCAAACATCTTCATCGTGCTTCTCCAGTCGGCAAGTGCGTCACGATCTGCGAGACCGTGTCCTCTTCGCGAGCCATGCGTCCGTAACGCGAAATGATCTTGATGTCGCTGCGGATTATCTTTGCCGGGTTGCCAGCGACAAGCGAGCGCGGCGGCACGCTCTTGGTCACCACCGAGCCCGAGCCGATGACGCATTCGTCGCCGATCTCGACGCCGGGCAGAATGATGCTGCGGGCGCCGATGAAGCAGCGCTTGCCGATCCTCGTGTGAAGATAGAGCCCGCGCGTGAGATCGTGGGTCAGAATCGCCGCCTCAAAGGCGACGTAAGTTTCCGCGCCGATATGCAATCCCCTAGGGTTGGTCTTGTCGAAACGCACGCTCAAGGAAAAGCTGGCCGTCGGATCGATGTCCATTCCCCAGAATTTCGTATAGTAGAGCCACTTGGCCTTCACAAATCCGTTCCGCAGTGGCCGAAATACGTTCAGTCCCCACTTCGGCTTTTTTCCTGTCTGCACCATCAAGTCCGACCCCGGCTGGAAAATTCGTCTAGCACGGAACTGTAATAGTCCTCGAGCGTCCCCGTCTGACGACGTAAGTCGAAGCGCTCGGCCACCAGAAGCGGTGCCCGCGCGCTAAAGGCTGTCCACAGGGTCTGGTCGTTGAGCAGTCTTCCGACCGCGTCCGCCATTCCTGCGACATCCCGCTCCTCCACGAGATAACCAGTTTTCCCCTCTTCAATCGCTTCGCCGACGCCTCCCGAGCGAAATGCGACGACCGGAGTACCGACGGCTTCCGCCTCGAGATTTGCGAGGCCGAAAGCTTCGGCGTGACCATTGTCGAGGGTCACGCTTCCATGGAGATAAAGCTCCGCACTGGCGAGCAGATCTCTTATCTCCGTCTGCGACAGATTTTCATGGATCGTGACGCTTGGCAAGGAACGACGCGCCAGTGCTTCGATTTCCTCCTTCAAGGGACCCTGGCCGACCATGACGAATTCGACCGGGGTGCCAGCGGCAGCCACACGCGAAAGCGCATCGATCATGAAACGATGGCCCTTATAGTCGACGAAGCGGGCAATTGAAACCACGCGCCCTTTTTTTCGGGGACGGGGTTCCATTTTGAAGAGATCGAGATCGATGCCGATATGATGGCGATAGACGCGATCGGCTGGAAAGCCGAGTGCCAGCAACCGGTCTCGGATGAAATCGGAAACGGCGATGTTCCAGCTGTTCCATCCGGCCATCTCACTCCGGCCCTTGGCGAAGAAACGCACCTGATTGAAGCCGCCCGGCTTTTTCGGATCGCCGCCATAGGTGGCGTCAAAGCCGTGAAACGTCGTGATCAGCGGCTTGCCGGCGGCCCGGGCCAGCGGGCCGATGACATAGCCGTTCTTTCCAAAATGGGCGTGAACGAGATCGGCTTTGCCGATCGCAGGAAAGAGGAAGGGAAGGCCGATCTGCGGGATTTTCAGTAGCAGTTCACCGGCCCGCGCAATGGGAGAGCGACGGATGTCATGAACCGGAACAGTGGATTTTTTTGTATGCGCCGAAGAAATTCGCGAGCCGGCAAGAATTTCAGCTTCGAAAGAACGAAACGCTACCGCCTGGTTGAGAACAAACGCCTGGCTGGCAGGCAAAAATTTTTCCACATAAATAACGGCTTTTTTCATGAATCTGTTCGCGTCTCCGTTGTCTTGTGCATCACATCGCCTCTATTGCCCGCCGGATACCGTCGATCGCACTTCTTGGCGCATTATTTTCGTCGTAAAGATTAACGCGCTTCGTGCAAGCCGCAGCGGGATCGGCCGCTTTCTCATCGCGCTCGCCGTATTTTTCCGACATGCCCCATACTGTCACGCCTTTCAAGTCGCCATGTTCGGCCGCCACGGTGATCACGTCACTGAAAATATCGGCGTAGGATGCCGGCGTGAAGGCTTTGTCGCGGTTCAGGAAGTGGCAGGACGCATCCAGTTCGGTGATGAAAACGCCGACACCCATGTCCTTCAGCGCCGCGCAGAAGCGTCCCATTCCTTCCGGATCGATCCGGTCGAGGCCGGGGCGGAAATGCGCCTGCAGCCCTACCGCATTGATCGGCGTTTTTTTGGCGACGAGATCCTCGACGATTTTCAGGATGCGCGCACGCTTCTGTTCGAACACGTCGGATTTTTTCTCCAGATGCGTTTCGTTGAGGACCAGCGTCGCGCCGGGATTAGCTTGGTGCGCCATGTCGAAACTCATACGGATATAATCGTCGCCAAGAAGGCGTCGGAAAACACAATCCCGCAGATCCGCTGCATCATACTCCAACGGCTCGTTCACCACATCCCAAGCATCGATCGAGTTCTTATAGCGAGTGACAACCTGTTTTATATGACGGTTCATGGCCGCCTGAATGGTCTTTGCGTCCGTGATATCAGACACCCAGTCCGGGACGCGATACCAGATCAGCGTATGGCCATAAACCCTCATGTTGTTTTTACGTGCAAATGCAACCATGCGGTCGGCGCTACCGAAGCTGAAAACACCCGGTCTCTTTTCCGTCGCATTCCACTTCAGCTCGTTTCGCGGCGTTATTGAATTGACGTTGTCGATGTAAATCTCGGAAGCGATTGGATCGTTGATGTTTTGCAGGTCGATTGCCGATCCGAATCGGAACGACTTCCTATCGGCGAGGGCGCGCAGCCCTGCAGAGGCAGGCACCTGCGCTAGGGCCTGGCCCGCACGAACATACAACAGAGCGAGCGGAACCGAGGCGAGGAAACGTCTTCTATTCATTCTATCTCTCACTGTTAGCTTTTTTCATGTCCGCGTTGGAATTTGAAGGGCCAGGCTCGTCGGCACCGATCCATCACGGGATTCGCGTTCAATTCAGCAGAGTAATGCAACCTCAAATATACTTTCGCCGCAGGGGATATTGTTGGTGTCTGCTAGACTTTTCAGCATATTCCAAGATATAAACCGCTCGGGGAGGGCGCTCGTGATGGAAGATTGGTCCAGCTATCTGATGAGCTATTTTTATATGGCATTTCAAAATGCCGTTTTTTTTATGGCGCCTGTTCGAAACGATCTATCGCTCCTCGATGACCGGCAGTTCGCAGCCCTTGTTCTCGGCATCATCGGCGTCATTTTCCTCCCGCTTGCAGCGCTCGTCAGAATGTCGTGGCGGCTGCGTCAATCGGAGATCGTCATTCGCTCGCTGAACGAAAACCTTGCGCAAGTCACGCAGGACCTCAATGTCGAGCGTGTCTGGCGCCTAGCGGGTGGGGACAGCACCGAAGGGCCGAGTGCGGACAGTTTGAAGGAGCTTTACAAGATTCTGGCCAGAGATCACGACGATGCAAGTTACATGGCGAGATAAGTCGGCGCGCGGCGGGAAGTCAGAAATCTAGAAGATGTCCGCCTTTTAGTGCTCTATCTCTTTGTTTTTGCACAATTTCTGTGAAGCCGGCGCACCTTTGGAATTGCTCTAATGCCGATGCTCCGGACTTTCTGCCGGGGCCTCGGCATCGGAAGGCTCGGAGACTGATTCCGGTTGCGCGCTGTTGATGTCGACCGCATGGTCGGGCAATGGCAGCCATATTCTGCCGGAAAAGTAATTTCTCGTTCTTTTCTGCGGTCCTGAAGTCGCATCCAGCGAGAGTGTGAAATTGTAATTCCCGGGATTGAGCACCTCGCGGGTGAAGCTGATACTGGCTCCGAAGCCGTCTTCCTTGATATCCCTCAGGTTCTTGATGGCGTTCAGGGTCTCGTGAAAATCGAGCCATTGCGGTTGCCGCAGCATGATTTGGAAAATTCGCAGAATGCCGGGATCGAGCTGGCCATTTTGATCGGTCTCGGGATTGACGATCTTCACGCGCATATTGTTGATCGTGCCGGCGGCGTCGCCGCGAACGATGACGAAGATGGAGTTCGGGAGCTGATCCTTTTCCCGCTTGCCACTCTGCTCGAAAAAGCATTCGAACGTATCGGCGTTGAAGCTCGTCGCCGCCCAATCGGTGGTTTCGATGCCGGCATTGCGCAGCGCCGCACACATTGCGGCGCCGGATATCCGCCATGTCCGTAGAAAAGTCGACGCGGTCTGTGCGGCCGGCGGTTCAATGACATGCAAGGGAAGCGCGAAGGTGGCTGGAGGCGCCGGACGGGGAAGAGCTTTGGGCGGCGGCGGCCTAACCTCAGGGGGAAATAGATCGAAGCCAAAATAATGGCTGACCGTCTTTAAGTGTTTCATGTCGTTGGAAAGCAGCACCGTTCCCATAACCAGCGAGAGGGAAATCGTCAGCAGCAACCAGAAGACAACGGGAATCCGCGGTTTTCTCACCGGCTGTTTCGCATATGCGGACGACGAAGTATCGGGCAAGCTTGTCTTCTCCGGCGTGCGAGAAGGGTTTCGATCGGGCGGTCTAGAGCATTTCCGTTTTTCTCCAAGCCACGGAACCCTCTATCTTTTTGTTTTTGCGCAATTCCGGACGCAAACCGCCGCGCACTTTTGCTGGAATTGCACCAAAGCATGTCGCGCAAAAGTGTGCAGCGGTTTTGCGACAACGACATGCGTAAAATCAAAGACCTAAAGCGCGAGGAGCGAATCTAAAAGATCGCGACGCGCTTTAGATCAAGCATATACATTCAGCCGTTAAATATCTTTGGCTTCGTGTCGGCAATTGGGCACCTTTGTGTGTCATCAGGAAGGGAGCGCTGCAGATTTCGGCGGAGGCGCTTCAACCCTATGTCAATTGGGAAGCTCCAAGATAGCTAGGGGCAATCGCGGTGGAAGATGGCGAATGATCTCACCATTCGGTCTATGAATCGATCAGCGTTAGCTCGGCTTCCGCGTGATTTCGACGGATTATTGTTTTTATTATTATGATTAAGGTGGGATATTTTGGACAATTTCTGAATTACTATATGATAGCTATCCATATATATTAATTTATATTATAGTCTCAGTCTATTTTCGCGCAGAAGTTTTTATTTTTATTATGAAACCATAGATTATATTTTGGATATCCTTGGAATCGGACGGGTTTTGGCGATTTTCATCAAATTTTCGACGTATTCTTCGATAGGGTTTGCCGCGCAATCGCCGAGGGGAAGGGATATGTCCGTCGAGCTAGACGCAACCACCTATGTTCACGCCAAACCGACCACCGCGCATTCCTACATCTTGCCCGCCGTGCTCGATGTGCTGGAGAGCCATTTCGACGGCGCTCTTGAGAACGACGTTTTTGACTTGGGATGCGGTACCGGTGGGGCAGCTGCGGCTCTTGCGGGAAAGGGATATTATGTCGTCGGCGTCGATCCCTCCAGCGATGGCATCGCGAAGGCCAATGTCAATTATCCCGAACTGCCGCTGAATGTCGGCTCGGCGTATGACAAGCTTTCCAGGGAATATGGCACATTCAATGCCGTCATCAGCCTGGAGGCAATGCCGTCATCAGCCTGGAGGTCGTCGAGCATGTCTACGATCCGAAGGCTTTCACCTCGACGATGTACGATCTCGTCAAGCCGGGCGGTATCGCCGTGATTTCGACGCCCTATCATGGTTATCTGAAGAACCTTGCCCTGGCTGCGGTGGGGAAAATGGACGAGCATTTCATGCCGTTGACGGATCATGGGCATATCAAGTTCTGGTCGAAAAACACGCTGCGTACGCTGTTGCTGGATGCCGGCTTCGACAATATTCGTTTTGAATATGTCGGAAGGATTCCCGTTTTCGCCAAGTCGATGATCGCTGTTGCGCAAAAGCCTCTTAGACACGGCGTCGGAGCTGCACTGATTTCGGACGGCATTCGTCCGCTGCGACGTGCGCGATAAAGCACGGCGCGCACCCGCGCCAAATGCCGCCCGTTGCAATAATCCACAGGTTGCTTTTACTGTCTGCACTGCTGAAAAAAACCATTACGAAATATTTACTTTTAGTTGCATTCTTGCTTAAACTCTCCATTATACAGCTGGGCGTGCTGATAACGCGGGAGACTTATTCACATGAAGGCTAAATCGCCGAATTCGATCGACGTCTATGTTGGCAACCGCGTGAGAGTTCGACGGAAGACGCTCGGGATGACCCAGAACGGCTTGGCCGAACTTCTGGGCATTACCTTCCAGCAGATCCAAAAATACGAAAAAGGAACGAATAGAATAGGCGCCAGCCGTCTTCAGCGCATATCCGAGATTCTTCGCGTGCCCGTCGGCTTTTTCTTCGAGAACGGCGGCGCCGGGCCGATCGACGGCGAGACGAGTGAATTGAACAGCTTTTTGTCCTCGAAAGAGGGACTGGCGCTCAACAAGGCATTCATCGCCATCGAGGACCCGAATATCAGGCAAAAGCTGGTGGCGTTGGCCAAAAGCCTGGCAGCCGCGGGATTACCTGAAAGCGACAGTGAGTTGCACGATTCGGTTATGAACAGCTGAGGACGTATCGTGCTCCATCTGCAGACATTCGGCGATCTGCGGTTGATCGAGACGAATGGCGATCCGGTTCGCTATCCGATCAAGGGCCTGTTGATGATGGCCCATCTCTATGCCGGCGCGGGCCATGAACTCAGCCGCTATGAATTGGCTCAGTTTCTATGGAATGACGTCGAAGCTGATCTGGCGCGGCTCAATCTGCGCAAACTGCTTTCCCGCATCCGCGAGACAGACGGCGGACGCGCCGAAATGCCCTTCGATTTCACCGCCACCACGGTTCGTCTCAACACGCAGGTAGTTTCCAGCGATCTGGATATTTTTCGCGCCGGCGGTTCGCCGCTGGAGCGGCTGAACGCGATCGCCGAACTGACCCAGCGCGGGTTCATCGGAAATATCAAACCAGCGACAAAGTTGATAGATGCGTGGATCAGGGCGCAACGGGACACTCAGGCGCTGCAATTGCGGCAGGCATTGCTGGATGCGCTGCCGGATGCGCAAAAGCCCGGCGCGACGCGCACCATTTCCAGCGCCGCCCTGCAGATCCTCGAACGGGATCCGAAAGACGAGCAGGTCAGAGCCTTACTGCACCGGCTATCTGGCGGTTCGTCCCTCAATGAGAGCTTGCCGAACGGCGACGACCATGCCCGGGTACAGGTGAAGCGGTCCGAGGCCGGTGGTGAGACACCTGCCGACATCGAACGTATATCGCCGATGCCGCTGATCTTGCCTCGCCTGGTGCTGCTTCCCCCGACGTCGAAACATGCCGATGCCGGACTTGCGCTTGCCAACGCCCTGATCGAAGACGTCACGATCGAACTCTGCGCGCTCAGAAACATTTCCATCGTCGCGCCACATACGGCCGGCCAGATCCGCCGCGACTCCGAGAAGGCTGCCGTGGTCGCCCGTCATTCGATCGCCTATCTTCTGGATACAAAGCTTTCCGAAGAGGGATTATTCGCCCAGCTGGTTTATTTTCCCACGGACGAGATTATCTGGGCCAATCGCTTTGCGATGACGCCCCATATATTGCCGCGTCAGAGACGGCTGATCGCGCAGCAGCTGACCATGTCGGTGGCCCGCGAGCTGGCTGAAAACGAGGAAGAGCGCTTACGCTTCGAGGCCAATCCTGAGGCCTATCACGCCTATCTGGTCGGCTCGAGCCTGATGAGCAAGTTGACATTGCCGCATATCCGCCGGGCACGGAAGGCGTTCAAGCAGTCATTGTCGCATAAGGCGGATTTTTCTCCGTCATTTACCGGGCTGGCGAGGACCTTCACCAGCGAGTGGCTCGTGACGGCGCAGGGAAACAATGAGCTGCTGCATCTGGCGGAACAGAATGCACTTCTGGCCATCGAACGGGATCCAGCATCGGCGGCGGGCCATCGCGAGCTTGGGGTCACCAAACTCTATCTCGGCGATGTCGATGCCAGTGTCGCCGCACTTCATCTGGCGGAAGAACTCAGCCCGCATTTTGCCGATGTCATCTATAGCCATGCCGACACGCTCGTGCATGCATCCCGCCCCGGCGATGCGCTCGCCAAGATCAAAAAGGCGATTTTGCTCAATCCGATAGCGCCTGACGCCTATCTCTGGTGTGCTGCGGGAGCGAGTTTTTTCCTGGAACAGTACGAGGAGGCCATCGCCTATGTCGAGGCGATGAAAGACAAAGCGCCGGCCCATCGCATCGCCGCGGCCAGTTGCGCAATGATCGGCGATCGAAAACGGGCGCTCTTCCATCGGCAACGAGCCGAAAGCATCAACCCGGTCTTCGACGTCGAGAAGTGGCTCGCCATCGTCCCCTTCAAGGAACATTGGCAAAAAGAGCTATATCGGGAGGGCCTATTGAAGGCCGGTTTTTAACAATAACTTAGGGGCATTACATGGCCAAAGTTGTCATTATAGGTATACCCGGCGAGGCGGGTCTCTGGCTTGCCGATCTCGGTGCGGGTACGGTCAAGCCTCTCAATCCGACGGGGGATTTGGGGACTGCGAACGACTTGCGCAAAGCCGGCGGCACATTTGTGAAGGGCGTCGACCTCGCCGTCGCCGTTTCGTCGGCGCAGGTTGCCCTTTCCGGTCACGTCGACGGCTGAGCCGGCTTCTGACGGACTGGTCCGTATATTCCGAGAGGGTTATGTCGCCGCGGGAAACCCTTTCCCGCGTCGAACCTCTTTTGGTCGGGTTCGGCATTACCAGGGTTGCGCGACATACCGGACTGGACGACATCGGAATCCCGGTCTGGTGCGCATACGCCCCGAATTCCCGCTCGATCGTGATTGCCCAGGGAAAGGGCCTGACCGATATCGACGCCAAGGTATCCACTGTCATGGAAGCCCTCGAACGGGCGGTTGCCGGCGAACCCTCCGTCGACCTCGTCCACGGCACCTCTTCCCGTCTGCAGGCGATGGGACGCAAGACCGACATGCTGAACTGCCTGACCGCTCTTCATAAACCCGATCTCGGACCGGACGAGGAGACGGAATGGGTTGCCGGCGTCAATATCCTCACCGGCGACGAGGTTTATGTCCCCTTTGAAGCGGTGGTGCTCGACCGCACCCGTGACGCGCGATACTGGATGTCTTCGGACGGCCTGGCGTCGGGAAACAATGCCGAGGAGGCGATCTTTCATGGCGTCCTCGAGCGTATCGAGCGTGACGCCCATGTGCTGTGGCAGGTGGGCGCGGAAGCGGATCGTTACGCTGGCTGCGTCGATCCCCGCGGCTTCCAGGACGGCGCTTTGGGCGGGCTGATCGACAAGATCGAAACATCGGGATTGGCGCTCAGGCTCTTCGATATCACCAGCGACATCGGGATCCCCTGTTTCACCGCCATGCTGGGCCCTGGGGATCTCATTCCGGGCCGTCGGGCTCTTCACGGCGACAGGGAGATTCGCCTCGTCGAGGTAACCGGCGGCACTGGCGCGCATCCGTCTCCTGTGCGCGCGGCCATTCGGGCGGTGACGGAAGCCGTGCAATCCCGACTGACCTATATCAGCGGAGCCAGGGACGATATTTCTCCCGCAACGTTCTCACGATGCTTGCCGCCGCTGATGCGGCAGGCCTTCGCTGCGGTTGCGGCACCGCCCACTGCCGCCATCGGCCGTGACGGGGTGGCAGGACATGGGCAGCAGGATCTGCTCCACTTGCTGCAGCATGTGCTCGACCGGCTGCGCAACAGGCGGATCGCTTCGGTGATCGCCGTGCGCCTCAGCGACGACACGCTTCCCTTCAGTGTCGTCAAGATTGTCATTCCCGAGCTTGAAAATCCGGAGGGGGAGCGCGCCCGGCTGTTCGGAACGAGGGCGCTTGCCAGGGCAATAGGGTTTTGAAGATCATTTTCGCAGGGCCCAGTCTTCCCGATGCGGAGTCGCTGGCCGGCGAGGGGATACGTGTCCTGCCGCCTGCCACGCAGGGCGATGTCTTGGCTGCGGTGGAACAGGGCGCCAATGTCATCGGCCTGATCGACGGCGGCTTCGAACATGCCGCGCCGGTCTGGCACAAGGAAATTCTCCATGCTCTTTCGCTGGGCGTCGCGGTTCTCGGGGCGGCAAGCATGGGCGCGTTGCGCGCTGCCGAATGCCATCCGTTCGGCATGATCGGGATCGGCCGCATTTTCGAAGACTATCGCATCGGTCGGCTGGTCGACGATGCCGCCGTCGCACTCACTCACGCGCCGAGCGCGCTGGGCAGCAAGCCGCTGACGGTACCGCTCGTCAATGTCAGCGCAACGCTCGATGTGATGGAGGATAGCGGGCAGCTGGCCAGTGGGTTGCGTCAAGAGCTCGAAGATGCCGCAAACGCGATATTCTTCAAGAAGCGAACGTGGCGGGCGGTCGTCGAGCAATGTGCAGGGCTGGCCGAGCCGGATCGTCCGCGGCTGCTGGCGGCACTTTTGTCGAATGCCGTCGATCAAAAACGCATCGATGCCTTGGAATTGTTGAAAGCCGTGCAGGACGCCCGCGACATTCGCTCGAATGCAGATTTGCCGTGGAAACTGCACGAAACCGCATTCCCCACGCGCCCTGCATTGTGAATTGAACTCGGCATTTGTCACCGAGGGTTGTGTCACGCTTTTTTCACGGGCTGGATCACGTCCACAGGCGTATCATTCCTTCAATTCATTGGAGAAATGGGGCATGGGCGTGACATCGGTTGTCAAGATAAAAGCAGATCAAGGGGCAGAAGACGGACTGGAAGAACTCGTCGCATTGGCGCGGATGATCGCCTATGCGCGACAGGTCTCTCAGGATGTCAAACTGCCGTTTGCGACGAATTGCCTCGACCTTGCGCTTGAGGCGGTGAAGCAGGAGGTCGGGGAGGGCTTGACCAGGGAATTGGCCGAATTGAGCTCCCCGGTTCCGCAAGTGAGCGTGAGAAGCCATTAGACCGGCATGCGTCCGATCGGACGCACTGGAAACGCTCTACCACTTCAAACACATGCATAACCCCGAAAATCGGCATCGATTTTCGGGGTTATGCATGTGTTGCTGTGCAAGTGAGCGGTCAATCGAAGTCCATCTGTGAGCTGGCGCGAATTGTAGGTTGGGAGAAGCCCGCCTCATTCTGGGCCGCGCGCGCGGAAGCGGCGGCGATTTTGGGTCTCACACATCGTGCGGACGATCGGCCGATTGGCGGCCGATCCGTTGACCTCAATGGGTCAAATTGCGCTTCTGGGCC
Source organism: Rhizobium sp. PRIMUS64 (assembly GCF_023006465.1). Classification (NCBI taxonomy): domain Bacteria; kingdom Pseudomonadati; phylum Pseudomonadota; class Alphaproteobacteria; order Hyphomicrobiales; family Rhizobiaceae; genus Rhizobium; species Rhizobium sp. PRIMUS64. Next base: position 52,355 of record NZ_JALBGX010000017.1, read on the forward strand.
AGCAGCAAAATGTAATCGTCGGCAATGTCTGCGATGGCCATGGCGACTTCCGCCGGATCGCATCCCTCGACCTTCGTATTTGTAATGAACTGATAGACCGCCTTTTCGATCTGCTTCCGGCAGATCATCACGCGCTCATCGTAACCAAATTCCGGAATCTGCGATGCCATATCACTCATCAGGTCGGCTCCCTCGCTACTTACAGTGACCATGACACAAATTATAAGTTGAGCAAGCAAATGCTTTATGAAGGGTTAATTCGCTGGCGAGGTGCGACCATTTCGACACAGGTCGGGGCATGTCGGGGCCTCCGATGTATTGAATCAGGACTGTCCAACTTCGCCCAAGCATATCTCGCCAAGAGGATAGGAATTTCTGACGCCGCAAGGACAGCCTCATATGCCGAGACTTGATGTGACAGGCCGAATGCTGTTGGCTGAATCGGCCAGTCCAGATCGTATTGAATTGTATAATAACTTTATTTATCAGGTTGTTAATATTTCGTGCGGCGGTGTTAAATTGCATCGGCAACTTTTCCACGCCCGGCCAGCCCAGGACTATTGGGCCATCGGCCGTAACAACTTCACCAGCGCGCCAGCAGGTTGTCGGACCGTTGAGAACCGGGGAGGGAAATAACTTTCGGGAGATTTCTCCGAAAGCTAAACGCCGATTCTTGTGAAATGAAGGAGCTAATAAAACCAATAACGATAATTGAGTAGAACAAATAAAATTTATCAAAAGGTAAATTTATTGTTTTCAGATAATGGTTGTATTTAAACATCAATTATAAGACGATTGAAATTATATCAAACTATAATCATAGGGTGCGTTCTTCTTGGGAACAGCAGCGATAATTATAAATTTCTATTGGAAAACAATATCAACTTCATGACGATTACTCCGCTTCCGCAATTTCATTGCTGATCTCGAAATATCCGGAGATAAATTGCAATTATGGTCAAAATATTAAGCAGGGAAAGCCGGAAATTCGACCGTCACTTGCCGATGATGCGGGATTTTCTCATCAAGCCGATCTCAACAGCGTAATATCGTCATCCGAAGGAAGATCTATCTACGCTGATGCAGCGACAACGGCGACCGCATTTGTGCAACCAGCCGAGAAGCAAAGTTGAGGACCCGCCGGGGTGGGTGACGGGTCCTCCAGTCGGAATGCCTGCACTGTACGTAGGTATGATTTCAGTTAAATTCGACATTGTCGAAGATCATTATTGGGGTAGTTCTTTTTTTCTTTAGATTACTCTCTTTTTTAGCAATTGCTATTCTACATCAATATAAAATTTCATAGTACAAAATAGTGAGATAGTCACCAGGCTGATGGAAAGGGAGGGGTTTCAAACCTTTGGATGTTTGACGGCGCTCGATCTCTTCGGCGCGACAATAGCGGCCGAGCGGAAAACGCCGTCGACAGCCGTTCAGCCGACAGATTCAAGCCTCCTGCAATGAGGTCGCCGCAGCGCATTCGCCGGACCGATCGATCTCAGATAAGCGGCTGAGCAATGTCTTCGTTCTGAAGCGAGACCAACCGCCGACCAAGGGCAGAAGCGGGTCTATCTCTTCGAATTTCCTCAGATTCTTTTGCTTTTGCTCCCTCGCTGGCCAGATTTTCGACAACGCCCTGCGTGCGGCTCTGTCAGATTTTGTAAAGATCAATCTGGCGAGGACGCCGGAGGCGACCATAGGGCTATGATGATAAATGTGTTTGAGCGAGGTTGCAGCGCTGGGCCAATCTTTCAAAGCGGCAAATTTTGAAAATGCATAAAGATGCGCCGACGCGCGGGCGCAGCTGACGACAAATGCCGGAAGCTGGGGATTGCGAGCGATACATCGCTCGGTCACCGCCAGAAGCGATCGCGCCATCCGCGACCTGTCTGAAGACATGGCTGCGGAATGTGAGCGATAGCCCACCAGACCCAACGGCACCGTCTCGATCTTGAAATGTTCAGCGGTGCGGAGTTCGAAATCGAAATCCTCGCATCCTCCAATCCCCTTTCTGGCATAGCTTGAATCGTAGCCGCCGATCTTGTCGACGACAGCGCGGCGAACCATGAAGCCGCTGCCATTGCCGACGAAGCGGAATACGAGATGACGGTTGAGAATGCTGTCGCGGGCGTTCAGCGACGAACCGGATCTCGTGCAATATCCTTCGGTATCGATGAAGCGGTGAAGGGCATAGACCGCGCCCCAGGCGTCCGGCAGGGGATGGAGCGCCGCAAGCATTCTTTCGACATAGGTCGGATGCCATATGTCGTCCGCATCGAGGAAGGCGATATAGGCGGATTTCGATGCTTTTATTCCGGTATTGCGGGCCGCAGCGACGCCACGGTTTTCGGTCGACAGAATCCGCATCCTTGGGTCGCCCGCGGCGAAGCGGCGACAGATCGAGACCGTGTCGTCCGTCGAACCGTCGTCGATGATGACGATTTCCAGCGCCTTGTGGGTCTGGTTGCTGACCGACTGGAGCGTGTGGGCAAGGTAGCGGCTGGCGTTATAAGCAGGGATAATGACGGCCACTTGAATGCGGGATGTGGTTGGCATCTCCATCGCTGTCACCCGAGCTTGGATGTGGGGGTGGGGGGGCGGAGATCGATCCGGTTCTTCATCAGCCTGGCCACAGCGGGCCGATGGCTAACGACGATCAGCGTTCTGCCGGCGTCTTCTTTCATCGCCGAAAACACCCGCATCTCGGTCTCTTCGTCGAGTGCGCTTGTTGCTTCGTCCAGCAGCAGGATCTGAGGCCGGCCGGCGAGCGCGCGCGCCAGACCTATGCGCTGCCTTTGTCCGCCCGAAAGCCGGATCGCCTCGTCGCCCAGCCATTCATCAAAGCCATACGGCAGATCTTTGATGAATTCCGTTGCGCAGGCCACATCGGCCGCCCAGCGGATATCCTGCTCCGAGATATCGCGACGAAACCGGATGTTGTCGAGGACCGTGCCTTCCATCAGTTCAACATCCTGGCCCGACACGGAGAGCAGTTGCAGCCAGCTGGACCGGTCGATGGTTGTCAGATCCCTGCCGTCGACGGTGATCAGGCCCCGGGTCGGCGGGTTAAGATCGAGAATCATGTTGAGGATGGTGGTTTTGCCGGAGCCACTCGGCCCCGTCAGAGCCGTCGTCTCGCCTGCTCTGATTGCGAAGCTGAGATCGTGAACCGCCGGGGCGTTCGATCGCTCATAGGCAAAAGAGACGTTGTGGAAGACAATCGCCTCCGCCAGGCGGCTTACCTTCTCCCCTTGCGATGCCTGCTTGATGTCATCCTTCTCTGAAAGCAGGGCCAGGACGTTTTGCAGGGACGCTTCCATCTCGTAAAGGCTGAGAATCTGGGAATCAAATCCCTTGATATGCGGCTGAAGCCTGTAGAGAAGGATCGTGGCCGAGAGCGCCGCCTTGAAATCGACCGGCAGGAATTCCGAGGACAGAATGATCGTCAGGATGACCCCGAAGGTCAGCATTTCGCTGAGAAGCGAGGTTATCGCTCCCATCCCGTCTGACCGGCGCCAGGTCTGGCCGACGTCGTTGGAAAGCGCCTCGAAGAGTTGTTGGTGGCGCTTTTCCATGCCGAAGCTTTTGACGGCCTTCAAAGTCTGCAGCGTTGTCCAGCTCAACTGTGTCAATGCTTCCACCGCAGCCAGTGCAGAGGCACCGAGACGGCGGTAGGCACCGGCAAAGAAACCCAATACAAAATTATGGATGAAGCCGAAGGCGAGAGCCAGCAACGCGATCGGCCAGGCCATTATCAGCATGCCGACGCCGAAAATCACAATCGTACCGAAATTCACCCCCAGCCGTACCAGACTGGCATGCGCCGACGATACCGCATAGGATTCGGTCGCGATGACGTTGATCAGGTCGCTGCGCTCATAGTCTTGAAAGCGCTGGAAGGGCATGGTCAAGACCTTGGCGTAGAGGCGGTCTCGCATGCGGTCGCTAATCCGGTGGTTCACTGCGCTTGCAATGAGCGAATTGGCGCATCCCAATAAAATCCGGAACAGGATGGAGCCGATGAGGATGCCGATCAGGACAGGCTTCGAAAGACTGAGGTCGATGCCGCCGAAAATCGCTGGAAGCCATGCGACGGCGGAGCCGGAAACGGGACCTTGCTGCCCGAGAAGAAAGACGAGGCTGACCAGAAAGGTGATGCCGACCATTTCCGAGAACCCTGTGAGAATTCCCAGGACGATCATCACCGTCATCTTGAGCCGCAGCGCCGGTACGAGTTGCAGAAGCTCGCGAAATCGAGACGCAACGACCAGGTTGTAGGCTCTTGCGGGCATGGCGGAAGGCGGCTTTCGAAACCTATTCATTGTTGACCATCCGCGAAGAGGTCAGGCCAGTTGCTTCCCTGGCAGGCATGGCCGTGAAACGATCGCTAAATGCTGTTCCGGGTTGCGGAATGATCGCGCCGGCGAAGCGGGTTTTTGGCCGGGCCGGAGGTTTGCCGAGCGCGCGCTTTGCTATACCCCTGGCGTTGCGTTTCGCCTGGCGCCAGCCTTGCTGCACGCCATGGACGATGAGCTGTAAGGAGTATTTTCTTACCATCATCGGCGCCAGCTTGTTGACTTGCGCATAATCGTTGCCAAGAAACGCCTTCTTGAAATACCAGCTCGCCGTATTGAATTCCGCTGTCCGGATATCGCGCGCAAGCTGCGGATAGCGTTCGATGATCGGGGCCATCACCAGCGCATGGGACTTCAGCATCCGGTAGGCGTTGCTGGACATATTTCCCTTGGTGAAGCGATAACCGGTCAGGAAATCGGGAACCAATGCGAAGGGCAGCGTCTCGGCCAAGGCCAGATAAAGTTTCAGATCTTCACATCCCTCGGCCCCGTTGTCGCGCAGGCCGGCGTCATAGCCGCCGCAGCGAAGGATCTCCGTGCGCGGCATCAGGGGTGTGCTGCCATTACCGATGAAATTTTCCCTCAGCAGAGGTTCGAAGATGTTTCCTTGATGCATGACCGGTCGTGAATGGCCGAAAATGATGCCGTTCTCGTCGATCGCCGCATACCAGTTGTAGGCGACCCCCTGTCCGTCGGGAAATTTCCGCAGCGCCTGAAGCTGGAGCTCGATCTTGCTGGGATGCCATGTGTCATCGGCATCAACCGGGGCGATGTAGGGGCCGCGGGCCTCCTGGATGCCGCGGTTGCGCGCGCGCGCAACCCCTCCATTCTCCTGGCGGAGAACCCGTACACGGCGATCGGTCAGGCCATAGTCGCTGGCAAGTTCGAACGTACTATCCCGCGACCCGTCGTCGACCACAAGGATTTCGAGCTTGTCGTAGGACTGGCTGGAGACACTTTGCAATGTTTCGGCAAGCGTCTTCTCGGCGTTGTAAGCCGGTATGACGACGGTGATGAGAGGGGCCGCAACGCCAGTCATGGTATTGTCATCCGATATAAGCTCCCGGGAGGCCCATAAGTTCAGGGAAGGCTTCAAGAGGGTGATCGCCACGGACTTCGAGGCGTGGCAGACCGAAGAGATTATCGGAAAATGTGGCTTTTGCCGGCCGTGTCGTGAAGCCGATCCCGTAGCCGGCAAGCGCCAGAATGCCCGGGACCCTGAAGTCTGTCCCGCCATAGGGAAGCGCGATCGATTCCACGGAGGTGCCGAGTCGGCTCTGCAGCGCATTGCGCGACAGCATGGCTTCGGCCAAAAAGACTTCGTTGTCCATCGCACTGGCTGGTGTGTGGGATGCGAGGTGGGAGCCGAAGCAGATGCCCTTTTGGTGCAGCTCCTGAATGTTCGACCACGACATCAGCGGCGCAGGTTCTCCATAGGCCGAATCCCAGTCTGACCGACCGCCGACTTTATCGGTCACGACGAACACCTCGGCGCTGAAATCATTCTCGGCAAGGATCGGGAAGGCGTCCGTCAGGAAGTCCAGGTAGGCGTCGTCGAAAGTCAGCATGACAGGCCGGCCCTGGATCGGCTTGCCGCTGCGCAGAAGATCCGCCAGGGTCTGCGCCGTTAGGGTATAAAAACCCTGTCGCCGAAGGAACTGCATCTGCCTGCGGAAGATCTCCGGCGGGGTGCGGAAGCGCCGGAGTGCCGTGGATCCTTGCTCTGCGATCCTGTGATACATGAGAATGGGAACCGAGGTCGTGACCTCCGTCGTCCATGCTACCTCGCGGTTGACGCCAGCCGGTCCCCAGATGATGTGTTTCGCCACATCCGCATCCAATGGGGTTCCATGCCCCTCGATGCGCAGGACGGGATCGGCCACGGGGCCTTTTCGGAACCGGTGGATGGCGTAGAGTTCGGTCTCGATCGTCTCTTCCAGGGCCAGATCAGCTTGTGCGGCCAGGACCTGTTTGATCGTCCCGACACCGAAGGGATTGCCCCAGTCGAAGCCCGTCCGGGCGGGTTCGTCCTCACGGATATGCGCATGGGCGGTAATCAGATAGCCGTTCGGCTTCACCGCTGCGGCCATCTTCTGACAGACTGCCGCAAGCATCTCCTCGTCTTTCATGTAGTAAAGGACTTCGGAGCAGATAACGAGGTCTTGTTCGGGCGGAACATCGCTCTTGACGAAGTCAAGCACGCGAAGCTCGACGTTTCGATGGTCTCGGCAGCGCTCGACCGCCCTGTCAATTGCCCGCTGGGAAATATCGGTGGCCGTCAGCCGGCCGACCCTTCGCGCCAGCTTTTCGGTGAAAATCCCTTCGGCGCAGGCGAGTTCCAGGGCCTTCTCGATCCCTTCCGGGATCAGGTTCAACGTCTGCTCATATTTAACCTGCTCGTAGACCGAGACGTAGTTCCATGGATCGGGACGTTCGAAGATATGTTCCCAGTACTCTTCTTCAGAGCGAACGGGGGGAGCGGCGTTTCTTTCCTCCGGCTGCGGGCCAGAGGGGTCTGAAAACAGTGGGGCTGGATCTCGCTCGAGATTCCGAAGGATGTCGGACAGTCGGGCGTCGTTGTCTTGTTTGTCGCTTGGCGCGGAGGCAAGGAGAGCCTTGCGTCCGAGATGCGCCAAAAGCCGTTCGAGACGTCCTCGCCGACGGCCGTTCCGGATGATGAGGCCGCCGAAGGCTCTGTATCCGCGTAGCGCCTCCCTTGTCCAGGAACTGATATAGGCGAGCGTGGGTGGGGTTTGCAGATGCTCTTCGGCCTGCATCTCATGCATGATCAGCCTGATCTGCGCCCGGATCGATAGATCGCCCCAGAGCGGCCCGACAAAGGTGCCGACGTGCTGTCCGCCGGACAGGGCGTGCATGACGAGCGTGTCGGCTGGCTCGGCCCTGGGGATTCGCGAAAGCGTTTCGAGCGCGGCACTGACCACTTGGACATTGCCAAGCGCGAATGATCGCAAAGGGTTTGCGGCGGATATGTGCCAAGACACGGCCTCAATGATCTTGCGCCCAGTGCCGGGTAAGGAATTTTTCTCAATCAGCTGGATGAGCAAAAGGAACGCCGGCCGCCATTTGTCGAGCACATCAACGAGATCGTCGGCGCGATCCATAGAGAGCCCGGTCTGCAGGCCATGCAGGATTACACCGGCAAGAAAGTTTTCGTAGCCCGCGGCGTCCGGCATCTCAGGCAGAAGCGCTGCAAGGGCTGCAATATCCGCCTTCGGGTCGAGCCCGGCCGACACGACCCAGGCGAGCATGCGCAGCTGGCTGACGGGGGGCGTGATCCAGCCTGTCTCCGGCCCCTCGGCCGACAAGCCTTGCTGCATCCGCAATGCCTGCGCCTTCGATGTCACGCGAATGGCGTCACGCACCATCTTGATTGGATCGCCGGAGAGCGAGTCCGCCTTCATGCGATAGAAAGCGAGGCACTTGTCGACGCGACGAAAGTCGGCGCCGGAAAAGGCCATGCGAAGCCAGAGATCCCAGTCCTCGCAGGTCTGCAAGGTCTCATCCATGCCTCCCACTAGCTCAAAAAGGCTTCTGGGAAAGACAACCGTATGGATGGCGAGTGCACAAAAAGAGGAGAACTCACGCTTGGCGACGTCTCCCGTCAAGATGGGAGGTTGTTCTACCTGCATAAGCCTGCCGTCCGGGGCGACGCGGCGGAAGGCGCAATAGGCGATAACTGCTGGAGATGAATTCTCCGCCACTGGCTGCATGTTTTCGATGAAGGTCGGATCCAGCCAGTCGTCGGCATCCAGCATGCAGAGCAGGGGCGCGGCTGCCAGTCTTGCGGCGTGATTTCGCGCCGCGGCCGCACCAGCATTCGGCTGACGGGCGGGGAGAATGCGGCTGTCCGTGTTTGCGATGCTCTCGAGAACCTCCCAGGTGCGGTCGGTCGAGCCGTCATCGACCACGACGGCCTGCCAGTTCGATCGCGACTGCTGCTGCAGGCTGGCAAGACATTCGGCTAGCGTATCGGCTGCATTGTAGGCGGGGATGAGGAATGAAATGTCAGGCGTTGCGGCGATCACCATGCGGGCCTCTTCCATCGCCGCAGAACGTAGAGAGCGCCATTTACGCTTCCGAGCATCTCCTGCTTCAGGAAGACGTCGTGCGACGTCGTGCCTTTGCGAAGCCGTCTTCGGAGCCTTCCGGCGTAATATTTCGGAAACGAGAGCAGGATGCGCCGCAGATTGGCGTTATTTCCTGTGTTCTGATACTGGACCAGCAGGGCTGCGACATGGCCACTCATATATTGGTAGATTTGTTTGGCGAGCCCCTTCATATCCTTGCGATGAAAGTGCCAGGCGACCGCCGTCGGCTCGTAGCGGCAGACATGACCATGATGGAGGAGCCGGTTCCAGTATTCGGAATCGCCTGAGCATCCGGCAGCGCCCATGTCCAGGCGGACATCGAACAGGCCGATCTCGTCGAAGACCTTGCGGCGGATGGCCTGACTTGCGCCGGCTCCTATCGTCCAGACCGGAGCGCCGTAACGTGCATCCCTGGTATAGAAGTCCTGATTGAAATCCTGCCGCAGATAGCCACGGCCGAAACCCCAATGCTTTTCGAAGATAAACTGCGCAGGCGTTGCGAGTTCTCCGGGAAGGACCAACCCGGTGACGCAGGCGATCTCCGGCAGCTCGAACCCCTTCATCAGGTTCTCCAGCCATCGCTCATGGAGGACGACGTCATCGTCCGTAAACGCGACGAATTCGGTTCTTGCCGCACGAACCGCCGCATTGCGCGCATAATCCAGCCCGACTCGATCTTCACGGACATAGGTTGCGCCCGATTCCTCTACCACGCGACGCGTTGCCTCGCCTGCAGAGGCATTATCCACCACGATGATCTCGACGGGGCTGAGCGACTGTTTGGGGATCGAGGCCAGGCAACGGCGTAGTTCGTCCGGCCGGTCCTTTGTGCAAATCAGAATGCTGACGTCACGGTTGCCCACAGGGGTTTGCGCGACTTGACGCGCATGCTCGAGCGTCTCGGGCCGCACGACACGCTCAGCGAGTGCCGCTGCCGCCTCGGGCCTTTCGATATAGGCTTGTCCTACGGGAAGACCATCCGACAGAAAGACCACGAGCCCATCGGAGACCGGGGGCGAATCGGCGAGGTGAGAGGTGGCGAGATCGAGATAGTGAATCGGTATGGGAAAACTTATATCCTTCAGATCGGACGGAATTGGTTCTCGCATTATTACTCTCTCAATCGCACCGTGAACATACGCCACCTGCATCCAGGACGCGAGTCTCGAAAGTCATCGTGGTTTATTCGGCCGCGTGCGCCTTCATTTGGTCCCTGAACCAATCGAGCGTCATCGCCACGCCCTGTTCGTAGGTGATTTTGCACGACCACTCGGGCATGACATAGTGCGCATTGGTCAGGTCCGGCCGTCTGTTCGTGGGGTCCTGCGGCGGTGACGGCTCGAAGACGATCGGCACGCCGCCGACGAGTTTGGAGACATATTGGGCGACCTCGAGAACCGAAATCTCGCGATCATTGCCGACGTTCAGTGGCCCCTTATAGTCGGTTTGATTCATCCAGAAATATCTCGCGAAGCCGTCGACAATGTCGTCGACATAGCCCCAGCTGCGTGACTGAAGGCCGTCGCCGAACACGGTAATCGGGCGACCCGAAAGCGCCTGAGTGATGAAGTTGGAGACCGCGCGACCATCGTCGGAGCGTGTCCGCGGACCATAGATGTTGAAGGGGCGAACGATCTTGACGTCGAGCCCTTGGGTACGCTGCATCTCGAACAGCAGCGACTCCGTGCACCTTTTGCTCTCGTCGTAGGATGAGCGCGGTCCGGTGCAGTCGACCTGACCCTTGTAGGATTCGGGCTGCGGCGACACCAGAGGATCGCCATAGACTTCGGAAGAAGAGGTGAAACCGAAACGTCCGCCTTTCTTCAGCAAGTCGAGCAACCGGAATGCCCCGAGAAGATTGGCGGAGATCGTTCTCTTCGGCTCCTTCATGTACCATGGCGGCGATGCGGGGGATGCAAGGTGATAGATTTCGTCGAATTTATCCGAGGTCTGCAGTGTCTCGACGTCGGATTTCACGAAGTGGAAACGGGGGTCCCGGATGTGGGCGATATTTTCGAAAAGCCCGGTCCAGAGGTTGTCAACAACGACCAGCTTCTGAATATCCGTCCTCAGCAAAAGTCGATCACACAAGTGGGATCCGATGAAGCCAGCCCCGCCAGAAATCAATACGCTTTTCATTGCTTCGTGCCTCGTGACTTGAGATTAAGCTACTTGTTTATTAGCATTGCCTGTAATGCATGACAATTATTTAGAAGAGTTCTAAGAAATACTCACTTATTAATGTCAATTGTTAAAAGTACCTACTTTAAGGTGTTTCTGTCGATGCCGCGCTCGATGACGAGCAGCCGGGCCGGACCGGATGCTACAGCCGATCGTGGCGCGATCATGACGACCTGCCCGATCTCGACTATCCGCATGAGACGGCCGCCGCCATTTGCGGGTTCGATCGAAGGAGCCGGCATGGTATCGAGAACCTCTCCGACGAACTCCGGATCCAGGGAGCTGAGGTTGCCTGTGAAAACGGGCATCCCGAATATGTGCTATATTTTCGAAAGGTCTGGTGCAAAGATTGTCAACAACAACCAGTTTCTGGGTATCATTTTCCAAGTAGAAGTCGTCAGGTAAATGCGATCCAATGAAGTGAACGCAGTTTCTCACATCGCCTCGCCTCGTTACTTGAGAATATATTATTGTTATTACAGCGGGCGAAGGTTTTGTATGGGCACGAAGTCCGGGGTGGGTCGGACTTTGGTCTGAGTTTGCGCGCGCGGAAACGGGGGGGCTTCGTAGTTCGACCGTCCCAACGACGGCGCCCGCGCGCCTTTTCAGGCAGGCAAGGATACCGCAACATTTTGCCGGGTTTATGCGTCTGGAAGTGTCTTCGCCTGTTCCAACGGAAATACGAACTCATTGGCGTACACGTCGACATGCTTGTCGCGCAGGCGGTGATATGACCAGCGCGAACCGGATAAGCCATATTTCGAAAGAGTTCATTCGTCTGGAGAAGGAAACGGGAGTAGAATAGCGGAGGCCGGAGGAGTGTTCCCGTCGACCGAAGGATCCGCTAAGCGTGGCTTTCGTCACCTCGCTGGAGAGGATGACCATGGGAGACGATCATGCCGAGCGGCGGCTGGTTGCAATTCTCGCCGTCGATATCGTTGGTTATTCAAGACTTATCGAGGATGACGAGGCCGGTACGCTGGCCGCGATGAGGGGATTGCGCTCCGAAGTCTTCGACCCACTGCTCGCGGAATATCACGGACGCACAGTGAAGCTCATGGGCGATGGCGCGATCGTGGAATTTGGCTCCGTCGTGGATGCTGTCCTATGTGCGGTTGCCCTGCAAAAGCAGGTTGCAGCACGGCAAGTGGATATCCTGCCCCAACAGCGGCTTCTGTTCCGCATGGGCGTCAACCTGGGCGACGTCGTCGTGGAGGGCGATGATTTGCTGGGCGATGGGGTCAACGTCGCTGCTCGCCTGGAGCAGATATGTGAGTCCGGAGGGCTTTTTGTATCCGGCACTGCTTTCGATCATTTGCAAGGCAAGCTCGAACTGCCGCTTGAATTTATTGGCGAGCAGCATGTCAAAAACATCGCGCGCCCCGTACGCACCTATCGCGTGCTGTTCGATGGAAACGCTCCTCGCTGGCAGTTCAAAATCCAGCGTCTTCGCAGTTGGGGACCGCTCGCGGCGGTGGCTCTGGTTCTGGTGGCTGCCGTCGTCGCAATATGGCTGGGTCCATGGACGACCAGCGCGGAAACGGCATCGATCGCTCGCATGGCACTCCCGCTGCCTGACAAGCCGTCTATTGCCGTCCTGCCGTTCGACAACATCAGTTCCGATCCGGAACAGGCCTATTTCGCCGACGGCATGACGGAAGATCTGATCACAGACCTTTCGAAGCTGTCCAGCATCTTTGTTATCGCTCGAAACTCCACCTTCGCCTACAAGGGCAAGCCCATCAAAGTTCAGCAGGTGGCCGAGGAACTCGGGGTCCGTTATATCCTGGAAGGCAGCGTGCGCCGCCAGGGGGACCAGGTCCGCATCAACGCACAGCTCATAGACGCGCTCGGCGGCCATCATCTATGGGCTGACCGCTATGACGGCGCGATGAGCGAGATTTTTACGCTTCAGGATAAGGTCATCGGCGAGATCGTGTCTGCGCTCACCGTCAAGTTCACGATGGCGGAGCGATCTCAGTCCGAGCAGGCGGAGACGAATAGCGCGCAGGCTTACGACGCTTTGCTGCAAGGCTGGGATCACCTGCGCCACGACAGCGAGAATGAAACCCTCAAGGCAATTCCCTTTTTCGAAAAGGCGATCGAGCTCGACCCCGATTACAGCCGCGCTCATGCGGCGCTCGCTTCGGCGAATTGGAGGATTGCCGTTTCCAATTGGGAGGCCGCCAACCTTGGCTTCGAGAGGGCGATGGAACGTGTGGATCGGCACCTGGCTCTTGCGGTTCGAAAGCCCACTTCGCTTGCCTATGCGATCTCCGCTGAGGTGCTGGCAAGGCAGGGCCGGTATGCTGACGCCTTTGCCAAAATCAGTCGTGCCATGGAACTCGATTCCAATGATCCCGAAAATCACCTCAGCAAAGCGCGCATTTTGAACGCAACGGGCCAGGCTCCGGAAGCCGAACGCGAAGTGCAACGAGCCATGCGTGTCGACCCGCAATATCCGCCGAGCTATCTCAGGGTTCTTGCGATTTCACAGTTCCACCAGGAGAAATATGAGGAGGCGGTGAAGAACCTCGAACTGCTGGTGATCAGGCAATCAGACGTCAGTGAAGACTACGCCACGCTGGTGTCGAGCTTCGGCCACCTCGGGCGGACGGACGGCGTTCAGGAAAACATCGAAAAATACAACGCGCTCGCGGTTCCCGCCGGCTACTCGCCGCTGACGGTGCAGGAACTGGGATGGTACTGGTACGGCGACATTTTCAACTACGATTCGACCTATCGCGAGCGCCTGAAGGAGGGCTTGCGCAAAGCCGGCGTGCCGGAGGGAGCGGGCACAGATATTTCCTATGACGAATACGCTCGCCTGATCGGCAAAAGCAACGGGGAATACAATATCAAGGGAGCCACTGAAATAGACGCCCCGACGGCCAAGCGGCTGCACGACCGCGGCGTCAAGCTCGTTGATGTGCGCACCGCTCTGAGCTTTGGTCGCGGGCATGCGCCGGGAGCCATCAACCTATCGGTCGTGGAGGTTCTGGCAAGGGACACGCTATCGAAGGCCGTGAGCAGGGAGGAGGAAGTGATCTTCTCATGCCATGGCAAATATTGCGGCGATTCCGCCTACGCATCGGCCAAAGCCTTGGTATGGGGGTTTAAGAATGTCTACCACTTTGCCGGTGGCTTTCCCGCGTGGGAGGATGCTCACTACCCCATAGAGACCGCTCCGGGACAATAAGCGGATACCGCGCCGAAGTCGCATGTCGTAAGAGGTGCTGCGCATCAAGCTCTGATGATTGAGGTCAGCCCTCCGGAGGCGACGCAAACCGGCTCGCATCGAACAGGTCTGTGGCGGCCACCGGAATGATAGCTTCACCGGATGTCGCGGCATTGACCTCCCGATGAACCGCGCGGGGGGAAACGCGAGGCGCGCTCAATTCCATCACCTCGCCGGGAGAATGCAGCGCCCATTTCATCAGCGCCGCGTCGGACGTCGATTCTAGGAAATTTGCTTCTTCCCAGGAAGCGGTCATCGGCAGGGAGGCGATCATATCAGCGCCCTGCCTGGAGGCCTGGTGTGCAACACGGAGAGGTTCGAAGCGCGCGTAGCCCGGCAATGCAGGCGCCGGGCTGTCCGGAAGCACGGCAATTGGACCGATCGATGCAGTCTCCAGTTTGTCATCCATATCAACGTCGTGCTCGAGCGTGGCTGGCCGCATCGCCGGTATCGGAATCGGCAAAGATGCAAGGTCCGAAGCGGATCGCTTGTCATCCCGCTCGACCGCGCCGGTCTGCAGCGCCAGCGCATTCAGTGCCCGGCTCCGGGGCGCGGGCAGAAGCGCCGTCACGAGCTTATTGTCTGTGGTGTCGCTGCTCGACGTGGTCGACGCTCCGGCTTCTTCGTCTTCTCCCGCGGTGCTGGCGATCTGGATCGAGGTGGGGCCGACGCGCTTCTTGTAGTTCGCAATTGCCTGATTGTATCCCGGCAGCGGCCGGCCATCGGCAGGCAGATGCATGGTCTGCCCGTTCGGGAATAGTCGAGCGAGTTCTTGCCGGGACATGCGGGGCCAAGCCCTGACATTGCCGACGTCGAGATGCACGAAGGGCGATCCCGAGGTCGGATAATATCCGACACCGCCGACCTGCATCTGCATTGCCAATGCGCGCAGCGTCGAAAGCTTCACGCCGGGAACGTAGAAGTCCATCGCCTTGCCCAGCATGTGCTGGCTCTTCTTGGCGACGCCCGTGCTGCGCGAGCGGTTGCGGAGCATGTTGTTGGTGGTGGGCGAACGATAGGCGGAGACGATATGGATGTAGTCCTTGCCGCCGCTGCGCTTGTACACCTCCCAGACCAGGTCGAGCAGCCGGGGATCCATCCGGGTCGGCTCGTTCCTTCGCCAGTCGCGCAGAAACCGATTGATCTGGGCGAGGCCTTTGGG
Source organism: Rhizobium sp. PRIMUS64 (assembly GCF_023006465.1). Classification (NCBI taxonomy): domain Bacteria; kingdom Pseudomonadati; phylum Pseudomonadota; class Alphaproteobacteria; order Hyphomicrobiales; family Rhizobiaceae; genus Rhizobium; species Rhizobium sp. PRIMUS64. The sequence goes on from NZ_JALBGX010000017.1 coordinate 67,400, forward strand.
ATCGAACTTTCCGTCCCGCTTATAGGTAATCGTGGCCCTCTCGCCCGTATGGGTAAAGAACAGCTTCAGGGCCCGATCTTCCGCCGAGGCAAATGATGCAGAGCCGACAAGGGCCGGCAGCGCAAACAGAGCCGGCAGAATGGTCTGCGCGACCAACCGTTCCGCACGCGACAGTAGCGTGGCAATTCCGCCCAAGGCCCCGGCCGACAATCCTTGCACTGGATACTTCAACACGAACAAACCCGCCCACACCAAACACTCGACGACGGGCGGGAACCTCCGCATCCATCACGCTTAGTAAAGCCAGCTTATGGTCAACAAATTGCTAACGAGCGGATGCGTGAGCTTGGCGAATTGAGGATGCAGGCCCCAACCCGAGGCGAAATCGCGCCCCTGCGCCCATTCATGGGAGCCAAGCACGAATCCGCTTCCACGACCGTGACGTACTGGTGATCGATTGCGGCCGCATCTGCATGTACCCCAAGAAGATCAATATCTTCACAGTCATGGCCGGCCAGAGCTCGACATCGAGGAGGTCGATGACGGCGTTTGGCTCGTCAGCTTCATGCGCTATGATCTCCGATATATCGATCTGGAGCAGAGGACTTTGCAAACCATCGAGAACCCGTTCGGCACAAGGTTGTCACCCATGTCTTAGGGACGTTCTGTTACCTATGTCTCCGGTATGGGCAGGCAGATCTCCGGAACGATGCGGCGGACTCGGATGCCCGAATTAAGTCACCGTTGCTCGCCCAGGCGACACCCAGTAGTCTCGCCGTCTCACCGACATATCGGCAGTGGCACGCAGCGATTCCATGGCAATTCTCTTCAAAACAACAATCACCGAAAACACGGCATTCGAGATGATCGAACGGTCACTGTCAGGCGCCTACCGATATGACGGTTACCTCAATGTCGTTAGCGATGCGGGCGAGACGGCATTGTCTTGGGGTCCGGCAATGCATGCCGAAGAGTTCAAGGCAGAGGTCAGCCAAATCCTACGGCAGACTTGGGATGCTGCCCGCTTCTGGGTCATCTATGAGCGCCGCGAAGACCGGAGGGATCCAGAAGGGACCGACATCCGCAACGCGGCTTTCCGCCTGACGCGCGGATACAGTGGCGTTATCGTTGTCACGCTCAGTCTCCTTGGGAAGCGCGACAGCGCCAATGACCTGGAACTCGTCTTCGTCTGCTTCGAGCAGGATTTTCACAGGAGGAATTTTCGCGTGCGCTACGAGGGTAAGCCGTTACCAAACCAGGGTTGATCTTGCTCGAAGACGTGTTGCTCACGCGCGCGACCGTTCTACGTTCGATTTGAAGGCGAGGGGCAGGAGAACAGGGCGACCATTGCTTCGCTCATCGAGCCGTCGATCCGCAGACCTATCTGACCGCCACGCTCACTGCCATCGTCGATGGTCACAAGCAGAGCCGTATCGATGAGCAATTGCCGTGGAAGGAAACACAGACTTCGACTTTGACGACCGCCCGCTTAAGATGCGATGGAACTGGCAACACCATCGCACGCAAGATGCCCCGAAAACGAGTTTGAAAAGGGTGCTCCGGATCAGGGGCAGACACCCTTTTCGTGCTGAGTTTTGCAGTCTCAGCGGAACGGAAATTAGCAGAGAGATTGCTGTCTACCATCGGACCGAAGTCCGACTCACTCGCGATAATTCGTCGATGTCAGCGCCGAGGCGACACCATCAATGTGATTATTCGGGTGGGAGAAGTCGACGGTCGCACGTGCCGGAATCGGTCGGAACTTCGTAATGCTCGTCGCAGAGCTAGATACCGCGAATTCGCCTGGAGGAGGCGCCTGCGGAGCTTATCCGCAGGCGGAGTCGCTAGATAGGTCTGCCGTCCACAACGCCGCTCGTCGAGGTAAACGCAACGGCGCTGCCTTAGTGCAGAGGGCCACCCATACCACTGCCGTAGACACAAAAAAGGCCCCACTATGGAGCGGGGCTAAGGTTGAGGTGGGTCGCATGTAGCGAAGTGTAACGAATCTCCGCACGACCCGAAGGTTTTACGATCAACGGAGCATATTGTTCCCGTGCCGACAGATTTTTTTGAGTTCGTTTCCCTGTTTCGGGCTCCACGTCGTAGCGAGCCTTTCTTTCAGTTGAAGAGCGTTATCGACTTGCCGGCCGACCGTGCAATTCCAGTAGTTTTTCAGAACGCGTCGACTCGCAAATCTGCGAGTGATCCATCGGCGACCGTCGAGCGAATGGCAGTCAGGTTTGGAAACATACGATAAACGTTTGAAAAGACTGGCGCACCCGACAGGATTCGAACCTGTGACCTTTGGAATCGGAATCCAACACTCTATCCAGCTGAGCTACGGGTGCATGCCGAAGGCGGTTTGAATCGCCTGTCCGATGGGTGGTTCTTAGCCTAGCTTGCGGCTGGCTTCAATCGCGAAATTCTCGGAAATACCGATGCTTGCGATTTGGCGGACGTTTTTATCCGTCAGTCCGGTGAATGCATATGAAAACTCCGCCGGCCTTGCGGGCGGCGGAGCGTGATTGTCGTCGACTGTCGCCTGGCGGCGGTCAGATCTGCATGGCGCCGGGGCCGGGGATTGCCTTTGGCGGCACCTTGCCGAGGATGATCATCCCCAGCACTTCGTCCTTGGTCACATCCTCGGTGCGGGCGTGGCCGACCACCTGGCCGTTCTTCATCACCGAGACGCGGTCGGCCAGATCGAAGACGTCATGGATGTCGTGGCTGATGAGGAAGATGCCGATGCCTTCCTTCTTCAGCTGCTTGATCAGCTCGCCGACCTGCGCCGTCTCCTGGGGGCCGAGTGCTGCCGTCGGCTCGTCCATGATCAGGATGCGGGCGTTGAAGAGGATCGCACGCGCGATCGCCACCGATTGCCGCTGGCCGCCCGAGAGCGCCTTCACCGGCTCCTTGAAGCGCTTGAAGTTGGGGTTAAGGCGCCCCATCACCTCCCGGGCCGAGGCCTCCATCGCCACGTCGTCGAGCGTGCCCCAGCGGGTCTTCAGCTCGCGGCCGAGATAGAGGTTGGCGGCGGCGTCGACATTATCGGCGACGGCGAGCGTCTGGTAGATCGTCTCGATGCCGTATTTCTTGGCATCGCGCGGATTGCGGATGTCAGCAGGCTCGCCATTGATCAGGATCTCGCCGCCATCGCGCTTGTAGGCGCCGGAGAGGATCTTGATGAGCGTCGACTTGCCGGCGCCGTTGTGGCCGAGCAGGGCGACCACTTCGCCCGGGTAGAGATCGACCGAGGCATTGTCCACGGCGTGAATGCCGCCGAAGGAGATCGAGATGTTTTTCAGTTCCACGAGGGGAGTGCGTTGATCAGCCATGTCTAGGGCTCCTCTCACTTGGCACGGGCGCGGTAGACGGTGTCGAGCCAGACCGCCACGACAAGGACGGTGCCGACGACAACGCTCTGCAACGGCGTATCGACATGCGCGAGCACCATGCCCGATTGCAGCGACTGCATGACGAGCGCGCCGAGCATGGCGCCGGCGATGGTGCCGGTGCCGCCTGCCAGCGACGTTCCGCCGATGACGGCGGCGGCGATGGTGTAGAGCTCGTCGAGCGTACCCTGCGAGTTCGTTGCGGCATTGAGGCGGGCGGTGGAAATCGCGGCCGCGATAGCGGCCAAAATGCCCATCAGCGCGAAGATGCGCACGGTGACCCAGCGGGTCTTGATACCGGCGAGCTCGGCCGCTTCGGGGTTGCCGCCAATCGCGAAGACATAGCGGCCGAAGCGCAGCCTTGTCGCGATGAAGGTCATGATGATGCCGACGACGATCGCGATCAACACCGGCACGGCGATGCCGTAGGGAATGTCCAGGCCGGTTTCGGGCCAGGGAATATTGTTGGTCTCGGCATATTTCTTGGCGATGTTGATCGGCCAGTAATAGCTGTTGGCGATCCAGACCGCGCCGAGGATGAGCACGCAGCTCAGGACCGCGAGGAAATATTCAGCCCACATCGGCCGGCGCGGGAAACCGAAGCGCCGGCGCTGCCGGCGTGAGCCGACGATGCTTGCGATGACGAAGAGGCAGGCGCCGATACCGACGATCCAGCTCCAGGTGGCGCCGATCGAGCCCTCGGCGCCGCCGCCCATGATGCGGAAGGTCTGGTCCATCGGGGCAACCGTCTGGCCGCTGGTGACGAGCCAGGTGGCGCCGCGCCAGACGAGCAGGCCGCCGAGCGTGACGATGAAGGAGGGAACGTTGAGGAAGGCGATGATGATGCCCTGGAAGGCGCCGATCAGGCAGCCTGCCGCCAATCCGACCAGCAGCGTGATCGCCCAGGTGAAGGGGCTGTCGAAGCCGATATATTCCGGCAGGATCTTGGCCTGCGTCACGCCCATGATCATGCCGCAGAGGCCGAGCACGGAACCGACCGACAGGTCGATGTTGCGGGTGACGATGATCAGCACCATGCCCGTCGTCATGACGGCGATGTCGGTGGTCTGGACCGAGAGGTTCCAGAGATTGCGGGGGGTCAGGAAGAGACCGCCGGTGATGATGTGGAAACCGATCCAGATGATGATCAGCGCGCCGATCATGCCGAGCAGACGCGTGTCGATCTCGGTGGCGCGGAAGAAGCGGGTCACCGCACTGGCTTCCGCCGCTCGCGGTCCGCTTGATGTTGTGGATTTTACCATTTCGGCCATGGGTTTGCCGTTCCCCCACTTTGTTTGGACGGACGCGCCGGCGTGCTAGAGGCTGCCATCAGCGTCATGCGTCTGTTCTTCAACTCACCACCGCGATGCTTCCGGAAACCGGTCGCGTGGCGTCGCGACACCGTTCCGGCAGGGAATGAAAACCCGCGATGGTGCGGCGAGGCGGAGAAAACTTCGTCGTTGGAATTCTCATCCGCATCCAGCGCCGCAACGGTGTTCCGCTGCGGCGCCGGCAATTTCAGTTTACAGCCCGTGGCTTACTTGCAGGCAGCGACGCTGTCTGCCTTGACGCCCTGGCACGCTTCAGCCTTGGAGATCCAGCCGGCGTCGATGACGACGTTCAGGTTTTCCTTGGTGATCGCAAGCGGCTTCAGGAAGACCGACTGCATTTCGACGCCCTTGGGGCCGCCCTTGAAAGCCTGGGCGCCGTCGATCTTGCTCATGTCCTTGCCGCCGGCGAGGTCGAGAGCGATTTCAGCGGCGCGCTTGCCGAGTTCGCGGCTGTCTTTCCAGACGGAAACCGTCTGCGTGCCGAGAGCGATGCGGTTGAGTGCTGCCTTGTCGCCGTCCTGGCCGGAAACCGGAACGGAGCCGGCGAGGCCCTGTGCGTCGAGAGCAGCGATCGCGCCGCCGGCGGTGCCGTCATTCGATGCGACGACGGCGTCAACCTTGTTGTTGTTGGCGGTCAGGAACTGCTCCATGTTGCGCTGAGCGTTCTCCGGCAGCCAGCCGTCCGTATAGGCCTCGCCGACATTCTTGATCTTGCCGGCGTCGATGGCGGCCTTCAGCACTTCCTGCTGGCCCGAGAACAGGAAGTCAGCATTCGGATCGGAAGACGAGCCCTTGATGAAGACGTAATTGCCTTCCGGCTTGGCCTTGAAAACGCCCTCAGCCTGCAGGCGGCCGACTTCCTTGTTGTCGAAGGTGATGTAGAAGGCAGCCGGGTTTTCGATCAGGCGGTCATAGCCGACGACCGGGATGCCTTCAGCGGCGGCCTTTTCGATCGCCGGGCCGATTGCGTCGGAGTCCTGGGCGAGAATGATCAGCGCGTTGGCGCCCTGCGAGATCAGCGATTCGACGTCGGTAAGCTGCTTTGCGGCAGAAGACTGCGCGTCAGCGGAAATATACTTGGCGCCCTTGGCTTCGAGAGCCTTCTTGATGGCGGCTTCGTCCGTCTTCCAGCGTTCTTCCTGGAAATTCGACCAGGAAACACCGACGACGAGATCGGCAGCCATGGCAGCGGTATGCACGGAAACGAGGATGGCCGCACCGGCCATCAATTTCAAAATCGACTTCATAATGTCCTCCCGAGTGGATTGCGACCGGCCCAGCCCATGCTTCCTCCGGCCACCGCGAAAAGCTGTCGAGAAAGGTTCGGATTTTTTTCTCGACAGTCGAGAAATTTAGTGTCAGAGATTTTTTCAACTGTCAACACTGCACTGCCGGCTTAATTTCCTTGCGAAACATCGGCTGGAGATGCAGTGGAAACCAAGGGTGGAGCAAGCAGGGAGAGAGGGCGGCGTTCATGCTGACCAAGTCGAGCACGGAGCTGGTCCGGCAGAGAAACAGCGTGCTCGTGCTGTCCGTGCTGCGTCGCCACGGTGCGCTCGCGCATACCGAAATATCCGATTTCACCGGGCTGTCGTCGGCCACCATCTCGGCCATCACCACTGAGCTGGAAAAAGCCCAGATCATCGAAAAATCTGAACATCAGCCGGCAAGCGGCCGCGGCCGGCCGCGCGTGCTGCTGCGGCAGCGACGCGATTGCGGCTATCTCATCGTCGTCATCATCTCCTCGGATGCGGTGCAATATTCGCTGGTCGATTATGCCGGCAAGCTGATCGACCGCTTCAGCGAGGAACGTTCGCATGATCCTGCGGGTGCTGGCCGCTTCGTCGCGGCAGTGCGGGCCGGGCTTTTGCGCATTCTCGATCGCTCGAAGATCAGCCAAGAAAAGGTGCTGCTGATCTCGATCAGCAGCAAGGGGCTGGTCAATTCCACCGAGCCGGTTCTCGTCTGGTCGCCGATTTTCGGCAGTGACCAGATCGATTTCGAATCGGCACTCCGGCCGGAATGGCAGGCCAAGGTGATCCTCGACAACGAGACGCTACTGGTCGCGGCAGCGCTCGGCGCGCGTGAAGAGATGGTGAAAGGCGCCGATTTCCGTTCGCTCGCCGCCCTTTCGCTCGGCCATAGCGTCGGGCTCGGCATCGTCAGGCGCGGAAACCAGACGGGCCAGGAGATATCGGCGCCGAATTTCGGGCACATGCTGCACATGGCCAATGGTGGGCTCTGCCGCTGCGGCACCCGCGGCTGCATCGAGGCCTATGCCGGTTTCTACGCGATCCTGCGCAGCGCCTTCGAGGTGCCGCTCGATACGATTCCGGCAAAGTTCGTGCCGGTAGCGGAACTGGACAAGATCGCCGCCAAGGCGCGCCAGGGCCACCGCGTCCCCGCCTTCGCCTTTCGCCAGGCAGGGCTGGCGCTCGGCAACGGGCTGTCGCGCATGCTGAGCCTGACGGAGCGCATGCCGATCGCCATCACCGGACCGGGCACGCGGTATTACGACCTTCTTCGGCAAGGGATCGAAGAGGGTCTGGGGCAGTCGCATATCGTGCGCATGGAAGGCATGCCCGAGATCAGGGTGGTGGCCGACGAGCAGATCCTGGTCTTCGAAGGACATCTGAACCGGGCGCTGTCGGTGATCGACGAGGATATCGTGCTTTCGGGCGTGCAGGGATCGGCGGCCACTCAAGAGACGGGTTGAGGGTTTCTTTCAACCGGCGTCTGGGGATCGCAGCAGCAACGGGCTGATCTGTAGTATGCGACTTTGAGGGGGGCGCGACACAGCACGTTGCCTGATTGAATGTCTGCCAAACGCGAAATGGCCGGGCGGGTGCCCGGCCATCTCATGAATGGCTTCCGGTCGGGAGAGGGCCGTCAGCCGATCTTGATAAGCTTGCCTTCCCTAACGGACTGGACCGCGGCATCGGCGAGCGCGAGCGCTGCGAGACCATCGGCGCCTGATGGAGAGATCTTGGAGCCCTTCTCGATCGCGGCGATGAAGGCTGCGATCTCGTTGGCATAGGCTTCGGTATAACGGGTCATGAAGAAGTCATGCAGCGGCGGGCGGGTGTAGCCTTCGCCGTTTGCGACTTCGATGGAGACCGGGCGCTGGTTTTCGGCCGAGACGAGGCCCTTGGAGCCGTGCGCCTCGATGCGCTGGTCGTAGCCATAGGTGGCGCGGCGGGAATTGGAGATGATGGCCTGCTTGCCGGATTTCGTCTGCAGGATCACCGAGACGCTGTCATAGTCGCCAGCTTCGCCGATCGCCTTGTCGACGAGAACTGCAGCGGTCGCGAAAACCGATACCGGCTCTTCGCCGAGCAGGAAGCGGGCCATGTCGAAGTCATGGATCGTCATGTCGCGGAAGATACCGCCCGAGCGCTTGATATAGTCGACCGGCGGGGCGCCGGGGTCACGCGAGGTGATCGTCACCATTTCGACATCGCCGATCTTGCCTTCGTCGATGACTTTGCGCACCGCCATGAAATGCGGGTCGAAGCGGCGGTTGAAGCCGACCATCAGCTTGGCGCCGGTCTCTTCCACCACCTTGATGCAGGCCTTGACGCGGGCGACGTCGAGATCGATCGGCTTTTCGCAGAAGATCGCCTTGCCTGCGCGGGCGAAGCGCTCGATCAGATCGGCATGGGTATCCGTCGGCGTGCAGATGACGACGGCGTCGATATCCTTGGCTGCCTCGATCGCCTCGATGGTGCGGACTTCGCAGCCATAGGCGGAGGCGATCGCTTCGGCGGCCTGCGGAAAGGCGTCGGCGACCGCGACGAGCGTCGCATTTGCGTCGCCGCTGACGGCCCTTGCATGGACCTTGCCGATGCGGCCGGCGCCGAGAAGACCAAATCTCACTGTCATTCTAACCTCCCTTGAATTCGGAACAAATGAACCGAATTGCCAATATTCTGGAATTTTCATTCCATCTTCTGTGGACCGCGTCAAGCCCGCGGATCTTTCACATTTGCAAGATTCGAACCAGAGCCTTTCATGGTCGGCCAGAGCCTTTGATGGTCGGATTGACGTATTCTGCCGGAGCAGATTTTGGTCAGGGCAGAGCCGATTGCCTGTGATCCTGGCGGAAAGTGCCCGGCCTTTCAGCCAAGAGACTACTTTAATCTGGCCAGGAAAGGCTCTAGAGACAATCGCGGCACGGGCCGAAGGCAGTGCGACAAATGCGACCGCGGGGCAGGAATGAAACTCATCGATCCGAATCATCCGGCATATCGGCGCCTCTGGGTGCGGATTGCCATCGTTGCCGTTTGCTTCGGCTGGGCCGTGGTCGAACTTGTCACCGGCGATCCGTTCTGGGCGGTGCTGGCCGGCGGGGCAGGCGCCTATTCCTTCTATATGCTGTTCTGGACCTTCAATCCGCAGCCTCCGGCCATCGAGCCACCGGTGCAGCCTGATGCCGAGGACGAGGACGAACCCGCGGCGGCCGCTGAAAAACCTTCGAAGGACGGGCAGGCGGAATAGTCAGCGGCTCAATCGCCGCAGTGCTTCGTCGATCAGCAGATTGGCCAGCATCATGCGCTTCGTCGCATTGTCACGGAAGGGCAATTCTACGCCATCGGGATGATTGGCGCGGGCGAAGGCGCGGCGCTTCTCGCGGAGCGTCAGTGGCGTATCGGCGGCGGAGATCGCCAGTTCGGCGGCAACCTCCTGCGGTGCCGTGCGGGTGAGATGATCCGGCATGACGGGCTCGGCTGGAGGCGCAGGCGCCGGTTTCTCCACGACCCCAGCGGCGGCATCGAGATCCAGATTGTCGAAATAAGCCTGGCCGACGCGCTGCGACGCGACTGAGACGCCCTCCATGACATCGAAGGCAAGCCCGGTGCCGAGGCCGGACACGCGATGGGCGGCCGGCGCTTCGGCGTCTTCGGCCGTCTCGTCCTCCGCCTTCAGCCGCTCGAGGACTGATTGAAATACCGACTGCCCGAACAGCATCCGCTTTCCCTGAGAGCATTTCCGTTTTTCTTCGAACCACGGAAATGCTCTATCTCCTTGTTCACGCAATTCCGGACGCAAAACCGCTGCACACTTCTGCTGGAATTGCTCCAGGCGCATTAGAAGAGAGCAAGATGGCGCAGGGCTTGCGGCCGTCGTCAGCCGGCCTGCTTGCGGCTCTCCTCGAGGATGATGTCGTAGAGCAGCCTTGCGCTCGGCGGCAGCGCCCGCTCCCTCGCCGTGATCATGCTGTAGGGCTTGACGTTGATGTCGAAATCGATCGGCAGCATGCATACGTCCGAGGCATTCGAGCCTTGGCTGGCAAGGAACTGGGCGACGTCGATGGCGACCGGAGCGATCGCATCGGATTCGCAGATGATGGCGCAGGTCAGAAGCAGCGAGGAGGTGTTGACGATATTTTCCGGCAGCGCCACACCCTGCGACAGGAAAACGTCCTCGATCGTGCGGCGCAGCAGCGTGCCCGGCGGCTGGAACACCCAGTCATAATCCCTTACGTCGGAAAGGCTGCTGGTCTTTTGCTTCATGAGCGGATGGCAGCTGCGCACGATCAGGCAAGCCCGCTCGATGCCGATCTCCGTCACCTCGAACAGGCGCGGGTTGAGATCATCGGGAATGCGGCCGATGATGAAGTCATGGCGGGCGGCGAGCAGTTCGCGGGCAAGCACGTTGCTCGTCTCCACCTGGATGTTGATCTCGATGCCGGGATAGGCCTTGCGCACCTTGTTGATCGCCGGCACGACGAGGCTCATGGCCGGCGCCGTCACCGAGCCGATGAAGACCGAGCCGCCCTTGCCGCTTTTCAGTTCGCCGATCTCGCGGCTCGCCTCGCGCAGTTCCAAAAGGATCTTCCGGGCTCTCCGGGCAAGCGCTGCGCCGAAGGTCGTCAGCACCACGCCGCGGGCCACGCGCTCATAGAGCGATGTCTTGGTGATTGATTCCATTTCGGACAACATCCGCGATGCGGCGGGCTGCGAGATGTTCAGGACTTCCGCAGCTGCGGAAATCTGTCCACTATCTTCGATTGCGACGATCATCCGCAGGTGATTCAGCTTAAGTCCTGCACGCAAAAGGCTGTCATCGCCGAAATTATCGCTGTGGATATCGACGTGATCCATCAAAAATGGCTCAGAAATAACCGTCATGGTTGCAGCCTCCTCGCTGCGCTCCATCAAAAGTAATACTTTTTAACGATATACCAAAATTGTTATGCACGTTAGCACTTATTCTATTTGACAGTTATAGGAATCCATACCAGTTTGCCGCCGTGTGCTGGTTGGCACTCAACACGTGTGAGATCGTGGAGGAGACCTACTTCGTTTCTCACCATCTGAAGTAACTATCCAATACGGAACCTGCCACAGTTTCGGGGCGGGCGATTTTTCGTCCGCTGCTTATTAACAAGGGAGAGAGAAATGAAATCCATTATCTCATTGATGGCTGCGGCTGCCTTCGGCGTCGCTTCGTTCGTTGCGCCGGCTCTGGCCGCGGATAAGGGCACTGTCGGTATTGCGATGCCGACCAAGGCTTCGGCCCGCTGGATCGACGACGGCAACAACATCGTCAAGCAGCTCCAGGCTGCCGGTTACGGCACTGACCTGCAGTATGGCGACGACGACATTCCGAACCAGCTTTCGCAGATCGAAAACATGGTCACCAAGGGTGCCAAGGTTCTCGTCATCGCTTCGATCGACGGCACGACGCTTTCTGACGTTCTCCAGAAGGCACACGACGCCGGCATCAAGGTCATCGCTTATGACCGTCTGATCCGCGATTCGGGCAACGTCGACTACTACGCGACGTTCGACAACTTCCAGGTCGGCGTTCTGCAGGCTGGCTCCATCGTTGACGGCCTCGGCCTCAAGGACGGCAAGGGCCCGTTCAACATCGAACTGTTCGGCGGCTCGCCTGACGACAACAACGCCTTCTTCTTCTATGATGGCGCAATGTCCGTTCTGCAGCCCTACATCGACAGCGGCAAGCTCGTCGTGAAGTCCGGCCAGACCGGCATGGACAAGGTCGGCACGCTGCGTTGGGATCCGGCAACGGCCCAGGCCCGCATGGACAACCTGCTCTCGGCCAACTACACCGACGCCAAGGTCGATGCCGTTCTGTCGCCTTACGACGGTCTGTCCATCGGTATCATCTCCTCGCTGAAGGGCGTTGGTTACGGTACTGCGGCTCAGCCGCTCCCGATCGTCACCGGTCAGGATGCTGAAATCCCGTCGGTCAAGTCGATCATCGCTGGCGAACAGCACTCGACGATCTTCAAGGACACCCGCGAACTCGCCAAGGTCACCGTTGCCATGGTCGATGCCGTGATGTCGGGCAAGGAGCCTGAGGTCAACGACACGAAGACCTACGACAACGGCGTCAAGGTCGTCCCGTCCTATCTGCTGAAGCCGGTTGCCGTCGACAAGACCAACTACAAGCAGATCCTCGTCGACAGCGGTTACTACTCTGAAGACAAGCTGAAGTAATGAGAAGGACCGGAGCCCGCGCTTGCGGGTTCCGGTCTTCGATTTTATGATCGCCCAGCCGCTTGACGGCTGCAGGCGCTGGAACTTTGACTATGGACAATACTATCCTCGAAATGCGGAGCATCACCAAGACGTTCCCGGGCGTCAAGGCGCTGGAGAATGTGAACCTCAAGGTTCGCCAGGGTGAGATCCACGCATTGGTGGGCGAAAACGGGGCCGGCAAATCGACCCTGATGAAGGTGCTATCAGGCGTCTATCCCACTGGAAGCTATGAAGGCGACATCGTCTATGAAGGCGAGACGCGCAACTTCAAGGTCCTGAAGGACTCCGAAGAAATCGGCATCGTCATCATTCACCAGGAACTGGCGCTCGTGCCGCTGCTGTCGATCGGCGAAAACATCTTCCTTGGCAACGAGAATGCCAAGAGCGGCGTCATCAGCTGGGACGAGACATTCAACCGCACCAAGCAGCTGCTGAAGAAAGTAGGCCTGTCCGAATCTCCGAACACGCTGGTCACCGATATCGGCGTCGGCAAGCAGCAGCTCGTCGAGATCGCCAAGGCGCTGTCGAAGAGCGTCAAGCTGCTCATCCTCGACGAGCCCACAGCCTCGCTCAATGAACGCGATTCCGACGCTCTCCTCAACCTGCTGATCGAGTTCCGCAAGCAGGGCATCACTTCGATCATCATTTCCCATAAGCTGAACGAGATCCGCAAGGTCGCCGACCAGATCACGGTCCTGCGCGACGGGATGACCGTCAAGACGCTCGACTGTCATGCGGACGAGATCAGCGAAGACATCATCATCCGCAACATGGTCGGTCGCGATCTCGAGGACCGCTACCCTCCGCGTTCGGTGCCGATCGGCGAAACCATTCTCGAAGTGAAGAACTGGAACGCCTATCACCAGCAGCACCGCGACCGTCAGGTCCTGCACAATATCAACGTCACCGTCCGCAAGGGCGAAGTCGTCGGTATCGCCGGGCTGATGGGGGCAGGGCGCACCGAATTCGCCATGAGCCTCTTCGGCAAGGCCTATGGCCACAAGGTTTCGGGCGAGGCGCTGATGCACGGCAAGCCGGTCGACGTCAGCACTGTGCGCAAGGCGATCGATGCAGGTCTCGCCTACGTTACCGAAGACCGCAAGCAGCTCGGCCTCGTGCTCAACGACACGATCCTGCACAACACGACGCTCGTCAATTTGAAGGCGGTGTCGAACGCGTCCGTTATCGACAGCGTCAAGGAATCGAGGGTTGCGACCGACTATCGGTCGAAGTTGCGCATCCGCTCCTCCAGCATCTTCCAGGAGGCGGTCAATCTTTCCGGCGGCAACCAGCAGAAGGTGGTGCTGTCGAAGTGGCTGTTCTCGGATCCCGATATTTTGATCCTCGACGAGCCGACGCGCGGCATCGATGTTGGCGCAAAATACGAAATCTATACTATCATCAACCAGCTTGCCGCCGATGGAAAGGGCGTTCTGATGATCTCGTCGGAAATGCCCGAACTGCTCGGTACGTGTGACCGCATCTACGTGATGAACGAAGGACGCATCGTCGCGGAACTGCCGAAGGGAGAAGCAAGCCAGGAAACCATCATGCGCGCTATCATGCGCTCAGGGGAGAAGAAACAATGACGCCGATCAATCAACCCATCGCTGAGCAGGGGCGTGTCGTCTCCGTCGGAGACTACGTTCGCGGCAACATCCGCGAATACGGCATGTTTATCGCGCTCATCGCGATTATGGTGTTCTTCCAGTTCTCGACCGGTGGCGTTCTCTTCAGGCCGCTCAACCTGACCAACATCATTCTGCAGAACTCGTTCATCGTCATCATGGCGCTCGGCATGCTGCTGGTGATCGTCGCCGGCCATATCGACCTTTCGGTTGGTTCCGTCGTCGGCTTTATCGGCGCCATCGCCGGCGTCATGACGGTGCAATGGCACACCAACTATGTCCTGGCGGGTATCGTATGCCTGGCCATGGGTGCGCTTGTCGGCGGCATCCAGGGCTATTTCGTCGCTTACCACAAGATCCCGTCCTTCATCGTCACGCTGGCCGGCATGCTGGTCTTCCGCGGCCTGACGCTGTTCGTGATGACGGCATCGGGGACCGGCACCAGCATCGGTCCTTTCCCGCCGGCTTTCCAGCTGATCAGCATCGGCTTTCTGCCGAACGCTTTCGATATGGGCGGCATCAACTCGACCTCGATCATTCTCACCGTCGTCGGCGCCGTAACCCTCTTCTATCTGGCATGGCGCAAGCGCCTGTCGAATGAAAAGCATGGCAATGACGTCGAGCCGCTAGGCTTTTTCCTCGTCCAGAACGCCCTCGTCACCCTCGCCATTCTGGCGCTCGGCTACCAGCTGTCGATCTATCGCGGCTTCCCGAATGTGCTGATGGTCATGCTCGTTCTGGTGGCTGCCTATGCCTTCATTACCCGCCGCACGACGATCGGCCGCCGCATCTACGCCATGGGTGGCAATGAGAAGGCGACGAAGCTTTCCGGTATCAACACCGAGCGGCTGACCTTCCTGACGTTCGCAAACATGGGCCTGCTTGCCGGACTGGCCGGACTGATCGTTGCCCTGCGTCTCAACTCGGCGACGGCCAAGGGCGGCTTCGGTCTTGAACTCGACGTGATCGCGGCCTGCTTCATCGGCGGCGCATCCGCCCAGGGCGGCGTCGGCAAGGTGACCGGCGCTGTTATCGGCGCTCTGATCATGGGCATCATGAACAACGGCATGTCGATCCACGGTCTCGGCACCGACTCGCAGCAGATGGTCAAGGGTGCGGTGCTTCTCGCTGCCGTGTTCTTCGACGTTTACAATAAGAACAAGGGCTGAGCTTAGCTCGGCACCCGCATCGCAGTCATAAGAAACCTGAATTCCGGCTCCGCCTGGAGCCGGAGAGGCGTAGCTGTGCCATCGCCAAAGGAAAAGGATGAGTAACGTGCTTATTTCACAGATCAAGGGTGCAAACGGAGAGATCATCGTCGCCGTGCGCGAGGCGGGCGGCGCTGCCAGGTCGATCAAGAATGCCGTCAGCGTCTATGCGCTGGCGATGGAAGCCGCAGACGGCGGCAAGTCGCTGGCCGCCGTCATCGAAGCGCATGGCTACGGCGATGGCGTCGATCTTGAGAAGGCCTATGCGGACGGCCGCTTCCTGCCGCCGATCACCCATCCCGATGCCGCCCACTTGCATCTGACCGGCACCGGCCTGACGCATTTGGGATCGGCGGCAACGCGCGATTCGATGCACAAGAAGACCACCGAAGCCGCCGAGGAAACCCTCACGGACTCGATGAAGATGTTCAAGATGGGCCTTGAGAACGGCAAGCCGAAGGCCGGCGAAAAGGGCGTCCAGCCCGAATGGTTCTACAAGGGCAACGGCTATGGCGCCGCAGCCCCCGGCGCGCCGCTCATCTCGCCCTCTTTCGCGCTCGACGGCGGCGAAGAGCCTGAAATGGCTGGCATTTACGTGATCGCCAAGGACGGCACGCCGTTCCGCATCGGCTTTGCACTGTCGAACGAATTTTCGGACCACGTCACCGAGCGGATCAACTATCTCTTTCTGGCCCACTCGAAACTGCGACCGGCCGCCTATGGTCCGGAAATCCGCGTCGGCGCGCCCCCGGACGATATTCGCGGCACCTCGCGCATCAAGCGCGGCGACAAGGTGATTTTCGAAAAGCCGTTCCTGTCCGGCGAGGCGAACATGTCGCACACCTTCGCCAATCTGGAATATCACCACTTCAAATATGGCCTCTTCCGTGTTCCGGGCGATGTTCACGTCCATATGTTCGGCACGGCGACCCTTTCCTTTGCCGATGGCGTCAAGACGGAAGAGGGCGATGTCTTCGAGATCGAAGTCGCCGAATTCGGCCTTTCGCTCCGTAATCCGCTCAAGGTTGCCGCCGAGGAAGAGATCGCCGTCAGGCAGCTTTGAATTCAAGGCCTGGCCGCATTGGCGGCCGGATCTTTGCTCGTAAACGGTAAAGGAGGCTTGTTAAGCCCATGACCATTTATCAAAATCTGATCGCCGGCGAATGGGTCGGCTCGAACGCGACGAAGAACATCAACCCGTCGGATACGAATGAGGTCGTCGGCCTCTATGCCGACGGCAGCGCTGATGACACGAGAAACGCCATCGCTGCCGCCAAGGCCGCTTTCCCGGCCTGGTCGCGTTCGGGCATCTGGGAGCGCCACGTCATCCTGAAGAAGGCCGGCGACGAGATCATGGCGCGCAAGGACGAGCTCGGGGCGTTGCTTGCCCGCGAAGAAGGCAAGACGCTGCCGGAAGCCACCGGCGAGGTTATCCGCGCATCGCAGATTTTCGAATTCTTCGCCGGTGAGGCGCTGAGGCTGGCCGGCGAGGTCCTGCCGTCGGTTCGTCCGAATATCGGCATCGAGATCACCCGCGAGGCTCTCGGCGTCATCGGCATCATCACGCCGTGGAACTTCCCGATCGCCATTCCCGCCTGGAAGATCGCGCCGGCGCTCTGCTACGGCAACACCATCGTCTTCAAGCCGGCCGAACTGGTGCCCGCCTGTTCCTGGGCGATCGTCGATATCCTGCATCGCGCCGGCCTGCCGAAGGGCGTGCTGAACCTCATCATGGGCAAGGGCTCGGTCGTCGGCCAGGCCATGCTCGAAAGCCCCGACGTTCACGGTATCACCTTCACCGGTTCCACCGGCACCGGCAGGCGCGTCGCCGCTGCCTCGATCGAGCATAACCGCAAGTTCCAGCTGGAAATGGGCGGCAAGAACCCGATGGTCGTGCTCGACGATGCCGATCTCAACATCGCCGTCGAGGCAGCCGCCAATTCCGGCTTCTTCTCCACTGGCCAGCGCTGCACCGCGTCGTCGCGCCTCATCGTCACCGAGGGCATCCACGACAAATTCGTCGCGGCGCTGACCGACAAGCTGAAGACGCTCGTCGTCGACAACGCTCTGAAGGCCGGCACCCATATCGGCCCTGTCGTCGATGAGCGGCAGCTGAAGACCGATACCGACTATATCGAGATCGGTAGAAAAGAAGGCGCGAAACTCGCCTTCGGCGGCGAGGTGATCGCCCGCGAAACGCCCGGCTTCTATCTGCAGCCGACGCTGTTTACCGAAGCGACCAACCAGATGCGGATCTCGCGCGAGGAGATCTTCGGGCCTGTTGTGTCGGTGATCCGGGTCAAGGATTACGACGAGGCGCTGGCGACGGCCAACGACACGCCGTTCGGGCTCTCTGCCGGCATCGCGACGACGAGCCTGAAACATGCGACGCATTTCAAGCGCAATTCCGAGGCCGGCATGGTGATGGTCAACCTGCCGACCGCCGGCGTCGATTTCCACGTTCCCTTCGGCGGCCGCAAGGGCTCGTCCTACGGCCCGCGCGAGCAGGGCAAGTACGCCGCCGAATTCTACACAACCGTCAAGACCGCCTACACGCTGGCTTGAGACAAATGCGATGAACCGGGCCGTACGAGGCGGTCCGGCGATATCCCGAAGGATAGAGACGATGAAAAAGAAAGCGGAATGGCCGCGCAAGCTGAGGTCGCAGGAATGGTACGGCGGTACGAGCCGCGACGTGATCTATCACCGCGGCTGGCTTAAGAACCAGGGTTATCCGCACGACCTGTTCGACGGCCGGCCGGTGATCGGCATCCTCAACACCTGGTCGGATATGACCCCGTGCAACGGTCATCTCAGAGAGCTCGCTGAAAAGGTGAAGGCCGGCGTATGGGAGGCCGGCGGCTTCCCGCTTGAGGTGCCGGTGTTCTCGGCATCCGAAAACACCTTCCGCCCGACCGCGATGATGTACCGCAATCTTGCCGCGCTCGCGGTGGAAGAGGCGATCCGCGGCCAGCCGATGGATGGCTGCGTATTGTTGGTCGGCTGCGACAAGACCACGCCGTCCCTTATCATGGGGGCGGCTTCCTGCGACCTGCCTTCGATCGTCGTCACCGGCGGGCCGATGTTGAACGGCTATTTCCGCGGCGAACGGGTCGGCTCGGGCACGCATCTGTGGAAGTTTTCCGAAATGGTGAAGGCCGGCGAGATGACGCAGGCCGAATTCCTCGAGGCGGAAGCCTCGATGAGCCGTTCGTCGGGCACCTGCAACACCATGGGCACGGCCTCCACCATGGCTTCCATGGCCGAGGCGCTCGGCATGGCGCTCTCCGGCAACGCCGCGATCCCGGGCGTCGATTCCCGCCGCAAGGTCATGGCGCAGCTCACCGGCCGGCGTATCGTGCAGATGGTCAAGGACGACCTGAAGCCCTCCGAGATCATGACGAAGCAAGCCTTCGAGAATGCCATCCGCACCAACGCGGCCATCGGCGGATCGACCAATGCCGTCATCCACCTGCTCGCGATCGCCGGCCGTGTCGGCATCGATCTTTCGCTTGACGACTGGGATCGCTGTGGCCGTGACGTCCCGACAATCGTCAACCTGATGCCGTCGGGCAAGTACCTGATGGAGGAGTTCTTCTATGCCGGCGGCCTGCCGGTGGTACTGAAGCGCCTCGGGGAGGCGGGCCTCCTGCACAAGGATGCGCTGACGGTATCTGGCGAAACCGTCTGGGACGAGGTCAAGGACGTCGTCAACTGGAACGAAGACGTGATCCTGCCGGCCGAAAAGGCGCTGACAGCTTCGGGCGGCATCGTCGTGCTGCGCGGCAACCTCGCGCCGAAGGGCGCGGTGTTGAAGCCTTCAGCGGCTTCGCCGCATCTGCTGGTGCACCGGGGCAGGGCTGTTGTCTTCGAGGATATCGACGACTACAAGGCCAAGATCAACGATGATAACCTCGACATCGACGAAACCTGCATCATGGTCATGAAGAACTGTGGGCCGAAGGGCTATCCCGGGATGGCCGAGGTCGGCAATATGGGGCTGCCGCCGAAGGTGCTCAAGAAGGGCATCCTCGACATGGTGCGCATTTCCGACGCCCGCATGTCCGGAACGGCCTACGGTACCGTCGTGCTGCACACCTCCCCGGAAGCGGCGGTTGGCGGGCCGCTCGCGGTTGTGAAAAACGGCGACATGATCGAGCTTGATGTGCCGAACCGTCGTCTGCATCTCGACATTTCCGAGGAGGAACTTGCGCGGCGGCTCGCCGAGTGGCAGCCGAACCATGATCTGCCGACATCCGGCTATGCCTTCCTGCATCAGCAGCATGTCGAGGGGGCTGATACCGGCGCCGACCTCGACTTCCTCAAGGGATGTCGCGGAAACGCGGTCGGCAAGGACAGCCACTAGTCGGGTTACCCAAGATATGGAAAAAGCGGGGCATCACCCCGCTTTTTTCTTGTCCGCCGGTTTTTCCAGGCTAACGGCAATCAGCCGTTCGACATGGCCATGCTGGGATCCTTGTCGAGGCTATGTTCGAAGAGTGCGCGGATCGCCGGCCATTTGTCTTTGCGGTCGGCTCAACTCTGGCTCTGGCTTTGCATCTGTCCGCCGTCCTCGACCTTCACGGTAACCGACAGCGTTTCGCCCGGCGTGCCGATGCGCATGCCTGAAATCGGCGCGGCGTCGCGATAGCAGAGGCCGGAGGCGACTCTGATGTAGCGCGCGTCCGGGCAAATCTCGTTCGCGGGATCGAACCCGACCCAGCCGAGGCCGGGAATATGGGCCTCGGCCCATGCATGGGTCGCAGCCTGTTCGATCTTTTCCTCCATCATCAAATAACCGGAGATGTAACGCGCCGGTACCTGCAAGGCGCGGGCGGCGGCAATGAAAATATGCGCATGGTCCTGGCAGACGCCGCTCTTCTTCTCTAACGCCTGTTCGGCGGTCGTCTCGGTGTTGCTGGTGCCGGGCTTGTAGTCGACCGTTTCGTGGATTGCGGCCATCAGCGCGTGCATGCGGGCAAGCTCGTTATCGCCACCGACGCCCTTGATCAGTTCCTTGACCAACTTGCCGCCCTTGGTCAGCGGCGTGTCGCGCAGGAAGAGCCAAAGCGGGCAGAAGCCGGTATGCGGGCCGGTGACGCCGTTATTGTCCTCCGTCTCGACCTCGCCTTCGGCGAGAATACGCGTCACATCCTGCTCGCCTTCCAGCGAGACCAGATTGACGTGATTGCCGTACTGGTCGTCATATTCCACTTCGGGGGTCGCGCCCTCGACGTTCAGCGCCCAGCCGAGCACTTTCTGGGCGGGGCTCGTCGGCGGCGTCAGCCGCAGCCTTTGCAGCGAGAACTGCGTCGGTCCGTCGTAGCGGTATTCGGTGAGGTGGCTGATCTTCAGTCTCATATTGTTATCCGCTTATACATAGAACCGGTAGCCGTCGGAAATTTCCGCGCCGAGCTTGTTATTGCGCGAGACGAAATCCTCCAGGAATTCGTGCAGGCCCTGATCCATGATATCCCGGATCGCTCTCGTCTGCAGTGTCTTGCGGATCGCATCCGCGGTATCGTGGGCAGGGAGCCGCTCCTCGTAATCCTGGGCGAGATAGCCGAGATTGCTGACGATCTTCTCGTAGCAATAGGCAAGCGAGCGCGGCATCTGGACATTGAGGGTCAGGAAGTCGGCGATGTTCATCGCCCGGTACTCGCCGTCATAGGCCCAGCTATAGGCGCGGTGGGCGGAGACCGAGCGCAGGATCGATTCCCACTGCACATTGTCGAGAGAGGAGCCGACGGCCGAGACCGAGGGTAGCAGCACGTAGTATTTCACGTCGAGGATGCGGCTGGTATTGTCGGCCCGCTCAATGAAGGTGCCGATGCGGGCAAAATTATAGAGCTCGTTGCGCAGTGTCGAGCCATGGAAGGCACCGCGGATGAGGCCCGCCCGGCGCTTGATGACATCGATCACCTCTGGCATTTCGGCCGCCTTGACGCGCTTTTCGAGCAGCGACTTCAAGTCGATCCAGCATTCGTTGGTGGCTTCCCAGGTCTCCCGCGTCAGCGCGGTGCGCACCATGCGGGCATTGTTGCGGCCGGACTCGATGCAGGACATGACGCTCGATGGATTGGCGCGATCGCGCAGCAGATAGTCGATCGCGTCGGCATTCGTCAGCTTCGTGTGGCCCTCGTCATATGCCTCGCGCACCCCAGCGCTTTGCAGCACGCCATCCCAATTGTCATCGCCTGCGCTGCTGCGGGTGAGCGACATGCGCAGCCCAGCATCGACGAGGCGGGCGATATTTTCGGCGCGCTCGATGTAACGGAACATCCAGTATAGGCCGTTTGCGGTTCTTCCGAGCATCAGTCCTCCAATACCCAGGTGTCTTTGGTGCCGCCGCCCTGGCTGGAATTGACCACCAGCGAGCCCTGCTTCAGCGCCACGCGGGTGAGACCACCCGGAATGATCTGAACCTTGTCGGATACAAGCACATAGGGGCGAAGGTCGACATGGCGCGGCGCGATGCCCTTGTTGACGAGGATCGGCACAGTGGAGAGCGACAGCGTCGGCTGAGCGATGTAATTGTTCGGCTTGGCCTTCAGCTTCTCGGCGAAATCGGCGCGCTCCTTCTTCGATGCCGTCGGGCCGACCAGCATGCCGTAGCCGCCGGAGCCGTGCACCTCCTTGACCACCAGCTCTTCCAGATGCTCCAGCACATATTTCAGGCTATCGGCTTCCGAACAGCGCCAGGTCGGCACGTTTTCGAGCAGCGCCTTGCGGCCGGTATAGAATTCGACGATCTCGGGCATATAGGAGTAGATCGCCTTATCGTCGCAAATGCCGGTGCCCGGCGCATTGGCGATGGTGATGTTTCCGGAGCGGTAGACATCCATGATGCCGGGAATGCCGAGCGCGGAATCGGCCCGGAAAGTCAGGGGATCGAGGAAGTCGTCGTCAACGCGGCGGTAGAGCACGTCGATCGCTTCGTAACCGCGTGTCGTCCTCATCTTCACCTTGCCGTCGATGACGCGCAGATCCGAGCCTTCGACCAGTTCGACGCCCATCATGTCGGCGAGGAAGGAATGCTCATAATAGGCGGAATTGTAAATGCCCGGCGTCAGCACGGCGACGCGCGGCTTGCCCTTGCAGCCAGGAGGGGCGAGCGAGGCGAGGCTCTGGCGCAACAGATAGGGGTAATCCTCGACACGCTGCACCTTGTTCTCATGAAAGAGTTCAGGGAACATCTGCATCATGGTTTCCCGGTTTTCCAGCATGTAGCTGACACCGGAGGGCGTGCGGGCATTATCCTCCAGCACGTAAAACTGGTCCTCTCCGGTGCGCACGATGTCGGTGCCGACGATGTGCGTGTAAACGCCGCCGGGCGGGCGGAAACCGATCATTTCAGGGATGAAGGTGACGTTGTTCTCGATCAGCTCACGCGGAACGCGGCCGGCGCGGATGATCTCCTGCTTATGGTAGATATCGTCCAGAAAGGCGTTAAGCGCGATCACCCGCTGCTCGATGCCTTGGGCGAGCTTGCGCCATTCGCGGGCGGAGATGATGCGGGGAATGATGTCGAAGGGGATGAGCTTTTCGGAACTGTCGGCGTGGCCGTAGACCGCGAACGTGATGCCGGTCTTCCGGAAGATGTTTTCCGCATCGCGGGACTTGGATATCAGATGCGCCCGGTCTTGGCTGTTGTACCACTCGAAGTATTTTTCATAAGGCGCGCGAGGACTTTCGTCCCCGGTAATCATTTCGTCAAATGCCAAAGGCTCGGCTCCCCTTTTTGTTCATTTGAATACAACGCAAATGGCAATGCAAGAACCATGCGCAGTTCGAGGAAAAGATTTTGCGCTGCGGGAAACGGGTGAAAATCTGGGCATTTAAGGTGATGCGATGCGGCATGGCGGATAATCAATCGCAAGGGCTGCGCAAAATCTGAGCATGTGACCGTTTTTCGTTCGGCCAGGGCGATCGAATATGGTCATGTGCGCGAGCTTCGCCGCCCTCCGTGGCAACCGCCATCGGGTCGTTGCATCAGCGAAATTTCAAATAAGCATCAACGCTTCGCTTTTGACTGCAGCCGCCGGGTGGGGCTATCAGCACGGCGAACCCTTCTCTCCCGAGCCATGCCCCATGTCTCTCGATCGCCTTGCCCCCGCCGTTTTCGTCCTGCTCTGGTCCACGGGCTGGGTAGTGGCGAAATACGCCTCGCTGCATTCAGAGCCCTTCACCTTTCTTTCGATACGCTATGCGCTGTCGGCGGCGGCATTCCTGGCGCTCTGCCTGGTGGTGCGGGCGCAATGGCCCAGTCGGGCGGCGACGCTGCGCGCCGTCTATTCCGGCTTCTTCCTGCATGGTTTCTATCTCGCCGGTCTCTGGTGGGCGATCGCCAATGGCGTGCCGGCCGGCATATCGGGCATCATCGCGGCGCTGCAGCCGTTGCTGACGGCGATGGCAGCTCCCTTCCTCATCGGCGAACGGCTGCAGCAGGCACAGAAGCTCGGCCTTGCTCTCGGCTTCATCGGCATTGCCATCGCCGTTTCGCCGAAGCTGCTCGATCCGGCGACCGCCGATCTCACGCATGCCGCCCTGCCGCTGGCGATCAACCTGGTCGCTATGGCGTCCGTCACCTACGGCACGCTCTATCAGAAGAAGCACCTGCAATCCGGCGACCTCAGAACCATCGCGACCTTGCAATATATCGGAGCACTGATCCTTACCCTGCCGCTTTCGCTGATCTTCGAGCATCAGCATTTCGACGGCGCCGCACAGGCCTATGGCGCGCTTGCCTGGTCGGTCTTCGGCCTGTCGATGGGCGGCGTCGGGCTGCTGCTTCATCTGATCCGTCGGGGCCAGGTGTCACGCGCCGCCTCGCTGATCTACCTGATGCCGCCAGCGGTCGCTCTCGAAGCCTTCATCGCCTTCGGAGAACCGCTGACCCTGCCGTTGATCGTCGGCACCGTAGTGGTCGTGACAGGCGTCTATCTCACCAACCGCAAGGCGTTCAGCGAGCATAGGCCTGCGGAGGTTTAGAGCGCCGTGCGTCCTTTCGGACGCGCAAAGGACGCTCTAACTCTTTGAATCTACGCGTCGTGCTTTCCGAAAATCGATTCCGATTTTCGGGCCGATGCGCTGGATAACAAAAAGGCCGGAGATATCCCCGGCCTTTTTGCTTTTCGATCGTTCAATTATCAGGCGCGTTCGCGGCGCTGGCCGCCGCCGTTGCGGGAGCCGGAGCCACCGCGACGGTTGCCG
>NZ_JALBGX010000180.1:0-12033 GCF_023006465.1 Rhizobium sp. PRIMUS64
GCTTTCGGCTGCAGCGGGAGGAGGAGCCGCAGCCGCTGCGGCGGCGGGTGGCGCTGCGCCACCGCTTCCGCCTTCGGTGTTCATCACAAGTCGATCGAGAAACGTCTTCATGCTCCAGCTCCATTCTGGTTTCTTCGCTCGGCGTCCGCGAGCTCTTTGCCTTTGGCGATCACTTTCAGGATGACCTCGCCGACGCCGGCGATCGCCTGCCGGTTGATGGCGAGGATGGCGGTTTCCTCCATCGTCTTTCCCGTCACCCGCCAGGGAAGCCGCATTGTGATGTCCATCAGCCACTCGACGAGCTCGCGGCCGTCGCCATGTTCATGGAGCGCGTAGAGGAATTTTGCGACGCGATCGGACGGCTGCAGGTCGGCGCCGATCACAGGGGCAAACAGCTGCTCGAGACTTTCCCAGCCACCACCGGCAGCCGATTGCTCGAGCAGATCGAGCGGCTGGGCGGCGCGTGGCGCGATAAATGGACCACTCATCAGGCTGCCTGCTTCATCTGCGCGTTGGCCGCATTGCCAATCACTTCAGGCGCCTTCTCTGCGGCCTTGGCCGCAAACATCATGGCGAGCTGCTGCTGCTGGCGCACCTGCATATCGTTGAGCACTTTCTTTTTCTCGTCGGCGCTCGGGATCAGATCGGGATCGATCTGCAGTCCCTTTGCCACCTGGTCGAGCGTGCGCTCCTGACTGAGGTAGAGGTCTTTCGCATCCGGCCCTGCGAAGGCCAGCACGATATCGTGATAGTTGGCGATCGCCGCCAGCCGATCGGCATTCAACGCGGCCGCCATCGGCGAGCGCACCTTCACCGCCACCATCAGGTCGTCGATGTTGATCTGCTGCGGCAGGATCCCGAAATCCGCCAGGATCTCGGCGACGCGCGGCACGATCACCGGCATGACTTCGTTCACCAGACGGCCGAACGCACCGATATGAACGTTGGCCTTTTGCTGCAGGCGGCCGGCCATCTCGGAAGCCGAGCGCGGCGTGCCGGAGTATTCCGGCAAGCGGTTGTCGAACATCGCCTGCTTGATCTGCGTCTGCAGGTCGCCCGTCACCATCTTGCCGATATCGAGACGGCCATTTGCCGGATCGAGCCGCTGCACGTCAGGGCCAAGCATGCCACCCGTCGATTGCATCCCCCAGAATTCACCGGGGGAAAGGCGCACCGTATTCGGATTGAACGTGCCGCCGGCGCGATAGCCCCAAATGCCGAGCATCTGGATTGCCGCCGATTTCAGCGACAGCTCCTGCGCCTTGTTCAGCGTCTTGATCGTCGGCAGGGCTGTCAGCACCACGCCGCGGCCATAGGCCTCGCCTGGCACGCGGTAGTAACGAGGCACGGCGATCGGTTGTGTGCGGTAGCGCTCGTGCACGATGAATTCAGTACTCTGCTGGCAATAGGCGCCGAAGTGCCAGCCGCCACCGACAGGATCGGCCCAGAAGTCCTGCACGAGCTCGATTTCCGTGCCCGGGCTACTCTTCGCCTTTTCCTTGATGCCGTCAGGAAATTTGCCCTGCGGAAAGGCGGCGATCAGCTGCTCGTGCTCGAGCATCTGTTTCCACGAGACGCGGATGACGCGGCCGTAAGCGTCGACGCCGATCGCGACCTGGTCGAAGGGGATGCAGCAGAACATCACCGGGTTTTCGCGCGTGCCCTTCACCGGCAGGATGCAGGCGGTACCGACGGCCAGGTCGATGCATGCTTCATGCACGGCCGTATCCCAATCGCCCGCGAGGAAGAAGGGATGGATCAGCGACGAGATCTGGCCGAGCTCGCGGTCGAAGGCCTTCGTTCGATCGGCGCCGAGCAACATGGCGGCGATCGGCCCGGTCTCGAGCACAAAGGTCGGCTGCCCCGCCGGGAACAGATCGCGCTGGAGGCTGCCGGCAAAATACATCGCGCTCATCGGCGCGGTCATGTCGAAAAGGCGATCCGCGTTCTTCGGTTTGCCCTGGCCACCTGGGCGGCGCATCGGCACCGCGAAGTCGTAAGCTTCCTGGTAGATCGCGTTCCAGGGCGTGCGCAGCGTCCAAAGCCGTTCGCTTTGCCGCTTGTGGGCGACGACGTCGATATCCGCCATCAGCCGAGCACCGCAGTGGCGCTGTCCGGGCCGTCTTCAAAGAGGCGTCGGCCGCGCGGCGCCCGCCGGGTCGCGGCTACCGCCTTGTCTTCAGTCTGCAGGCTGGCCAGCTGGCGATCGTTCGCCACCGCCTGCAGTTGCCGGCTTTCGGCCGCCGCCTTCTTGGCGCCGTTGTCGCCGCCTCCGAACAATCCCTGTACAACTTTTCCCATGACCGCCCCCGTTGAAGATCCAGAGCGTGTCATCCGCGTGGGAGAAACCGACCAGACGCGCCATGCGCTCGCCTGCCCGGTTGCCGACTGCCACATGGCAGATGATCACGCTGCCAGTCTCCGCGAAACGGCCAAGCGTTAAGTGAGCCAGCCGGCAGAGCGAAAGCATGCGAGACGCCGCTTCCGGCTTGACCGACATGGCGAGCTCGAGGCGTCCCTGCCGATCGGGCACGAGGAAGGCAACCGCCAGCAGTTCGCCGCCGGCCGATATCGACATGCTGTCGCCGATCGATTTCATCATCAGGAAGGCCTTACGCGTGTACGCACGCGAGCCCCCCATCTCGAGGCAGTCCGTCCAGGAGACCGGCGTCTGTAGCGTCAGACGTTCCATACGTCGAAATCTCCCGCGCGCTGCGCTTGCTGCTGGCGCCCGAAGCGTCGTTCGCGCAGCTCCTGCAGGCTCATGACGTTGTCGGAGCGGCCAAGGTTCGCGCCATCGGCCATGACGCCGGCGGCGCCGCGATGGCCGAGGCACATGTACTGCAGGCCGTCATGCGGGTGCGAATAGGCGTTTTTCACCACCTCGAGCTTGTCCGTTGCCCCGATCGAGGCTTGCTTCGACAGCATGTAATGCGCTTCGAAGCCGCCGATGATCCTCTTGCAGCGAGGATCTACCAGCATGCGCGGCGTCGAGCCGTCGATCATCCCGGTCAGGTACCAGCGAACCGCCTCCTGCCGCAGGGACGGTTCGTTGCTTTCGGTCGGCAGGATGTTGAGCGAAAGCGCTTTTCCGACCGTCTGCATCCAGGAGAGCTCGCCGTTTTGCGTATCCGCCCCCATGAAGGCGGCCGGATCGCCGAACGCCTCGAGGAAGGCGAAACCGCGAAAACGCTCAATCAGCATTTCGTAGAACATCGTCGCGAAGCGGTTCGGACCGCAGCCTGGCAGCGCGCACACTTCCGCGAGCAGTCGCAACTGCCCATTCGGCAGGAATTGTCCGACGACGCCCGCCGGAGACCCGCCAGCATCCATGCCGGTCGAGAGCGGCACGCCGGGAAGCGGCTCGAGCGGCTGATCGGCGACATGGATCGCCCGGCTGAATTCGGGATAGACCGGATCTCCGGCGGCGACGTTCGCCGGCAGGGAATGCACCATTCGCTTGACAAGGCGCTTGTCTGTCGTCGTCGCCGCCTCGAGCTCATACGATGATCGCGGCTTGCCCTTCCTGTTTTCGGCGTTCGGCGACAATCCACCAGGCTGCCAGAAACCATTCCATCCCGGCGTGACGTTATGCACTATTGAGCCCGGCTTCGAGCTTTCGCCGAATGGCTGCAGGTAGGCAGGATGTTCGAGGCTGGGCGGCGGGTTCATATCCCCCCACACGATGCGCGGCAGCACCGCTTCGTTTTCGTCGACCTGCAGGCCCATAGCCGCCATCGCCGCGCGGCCGTCGCGCGAGACGCGCTCGAGCTCGGAAGGCGCAATCTGATCCATCGGCGGGTAACGGCCGCAGCGCTGGAAGAACACCGGCAACGTGTTCGCCGGCATCAGGTCGTATTCGTTGCCCCAGGCCATCGAAATTTCATAGCCCTTGGCGAACGCCTCGAGGTCGTTGTCGCCGATCGCGCCGGTTTCCATGACATACTCGACCTTGATCAGGTCGCGGCCGCGATACGCTTCCCAGCACATCTTGTGCACCACCGGCCGATCCTGGCCGCCTTCGTGGCTGACAGTCCAGGCATGCTTGATCGGAAACATGTTGTACCAGCTCGCCAGGGCCGTCCTGGCGAAGCTGCGATAGGTGTCGCGGACGCACAGCGTCTTGACGCGCACCCATCCGTCCTTGCAGACGGGCATATACTGCGCCGCGTGCTTCGGCCCCTTGATCACCGACCCGACAGTCTTTCCCGAACCGCCTGGACCCATGATCGCATCAATGGGGCCGCGGGAGTTGATGAACGCTTCGCCGATCGGCCCTGGCGGCTCATAGTGAGTGACTTCAATCCCCATATCCCGAAACCCTTCAAACTACCCGGGCCCGCGTGCCCGCACCCTCAACCGGAGCTCACAAAGTAATTTCGGCCGCGGGGGGTTCAGTCAGGCACTGGTGAATGGCCTCGTGTGTGTGACGGGCGAGGCCCGTGGGGGGCCTTGTGGTTTTGATTTTTGAAACCGGCCTTCCGCGCGCGCCTGCACGCCCGCGAGGGCACCCCCTCCATGGGCGGCGGTGGCGACGGGCTTTCCCACGCGCGCGAGGCCGGGCTGGAAACCGTGCCACTAATTTTGGATAAGGGGCTGATGCAGCAATATCAAAGGCTTAGGTGCCATGAGGCGGATAGCCCAATGCGCCTCACGGCTAAGCCATTGATATCATTCGGGCTGGTCGAAGTGCGTCAGATCGATCGTCTTCGCCTGCGTCGTCGGGTCGGATGGCATCACGCCGATGACCATGATGCCCATGGCGCGCGCCTCGCCCGGATCGATCGGCTGCGCCTTCTTGCTCTCGAAGTAGGGCAGCAGCTCGGCGTTGGCCTTCTGGATCATCTCGTGCGCCTTCAGCATCAGCGAGACCACATCGTCGCGCTTCAGCACGCCAGTCTGCAGGGCAGCAGCGATATGCTGCTCGGCGGTTGCGCCCTCGACAACGGGAAGGCATGCGACCTCCACCGCGAGCGCCACGGGATCCGCGTTCGCCAGCGCCGCGAGGTTGAGGCCGGGATGCTTGAAGCCCATGCGCATCAGCGTCTCGCCGAAGGTGCGGGTGGCCTTGTTCTGGCTGCCCTTCGGCCTCCCCCGCGCCCGCTTGGCGTCCTGCAAGATTGACGCGACGTGTTTCACCGGGCCGGCGAAGAGGGAATGTTGCTCGTCCATCTCGTCGAGCAACAGGGATTGCTGCTCGGGTTCGTCGCCGGTGGCGAGCTGGGCCGCCAGGTCCGTCATGTCGGCCTCGATCGCCGCCCTGGTCGCGCCAACCTTCGCCGCGCGCTCGGAATTTTCCGGCGGTGTGCGTGTCTCAAAGAGCCCCGAATTCTCGCCTTCCGGATCGGCCATCGCATTTCACCCGATTTGTTTATTCCGGCTACCCCGGCTACCGCTCGGCTACCTATGCGGTAGCCGCAAATCTCTCAATCTTTACAGGACTATAATCCTCTCAGCTACCAAGCTACCAAGAGATGGGTGGTTCTCACATATGCGCGCGCGCGTGAAAAAACCTCTTATCGACCGGTAGCTTGGTAGCCGCATGCGCAAATCCCTGATTTCGTTGATTTATCCCGGCTACCGCCCTTGGTAGCCGCTCGGTAGCCGGTGGTAGCCACCCGAACCCGACGCGGCAGACGATCGCCACGCCGCAAGACTGCCACGGCGCTCCGCTGTGTTAAGTGCTCGCGCCTCATACGCTCTGCCCTCTCGTAGCGAGCGGGCAGTTTATGGAGCAAGGGATTGTCGCCTTGATCCGCGAGCCTGTTTCGGCGTGGCGCGAGCTCCGCTTTCTCCCCTTGGGGCAGGGGAAAAGAGTTAAGTGCGCGGCGATTTGGGCACGGGACAGCGGGGTGCGAGATCACTTGAAGGCCCAGATCAGCATGAACACCAGGATGATGACGGCCGAGATCAGCACGGGGATCAGACCGATCGCCGAGAGCTTCATGCCGAAGAACTGGAAGTGGATTTCATTCTGCGATTTGGGCATCGGGCGGTCCTCTCACCAAAACAAGGTTTGAGGACCTATTCCCAAATCAGTTGTCGCCGCGAATGACCTGATGAGTCAATCACTATAGTTTCAGATACCGGTTATACTCGCGTGCTGAACAACGCTTTTATGACGTTTGCCTATTCCTCGGCCGGCGCCGTCGCCCGGTCATAGGCGACCATGTCGACCAGCAGGCACTTCTTATCCTGCCGGTTGATCTTCAGCGTCTTGTAGCGCGGCGCCAGGTCGCGCAGCACCACGTCCGCCGGCGCCTGCTTGAGCACGTTGCTCCAGCCGCCTTTGAAATAGTCGGTCTGCTCGAAGATCTTGGTCAGCTGCGGCGATGAATGCGGCACCGCCAGGCAGTAGCCCTTGGATGGATCGCCCGAAGCGCGCAGGCCGAGGCCGACGACGGCAAGGCTCGCCCTCGCCTCCTCGAGCTGATAGGCGCCGTGTTCGTAGAGCTCGAGGATCTTGCCGACCGTATGCCGCTCGCCGGCCTTCCACTGGTCTATCGACGTCGACAGCAGCTGCTCCATGACGTCCTGCCACTTCTCGACCTGCTCCTCGAGCTCGACGGCCGTCGCGGCGCGCAGCGCGTTGATCGTCCACTCGCGGTCGCCGGCCTCGAAGCCGATATCGGCCATTCCGAACTTGCCGACCAGGAGCTCGGCGACGGCGAGCAATGTGCCATAGGTGTCGATCGCGCGGGCGTCGTAGCCGGCCTCATGCAGCAGTGTGGCCCAGGCGGGCAGCAGATGGTGCTGCAGCTCGTGCCAGCCGTCCATGAGCTGGCGCAGCAGCATGCGGCCCCATTCCTCCTGGATGACGGGCTCGGGCCCGGTTGCCTGCAGGGGATTGAGGTGCAGCAGCGCCATGCGGCTGCGGTCCTGCTGCGATAGCGGCGGCAGGTTGATTGCCGATAGCAGGAATGCCGAATACATCTGGAACTGCACGCCGTCATGGTCGCTCGAGCCGCGATAGAGCTTGCTGCCGTCATAGGAGTGGCGGGCGAGCTCGACGATGCCCTGCTCTTTGTAGCTGCCGGCCTTGGCCTCGAATTCGTCAATCAGAACCGGCCGGCTGTCCTGGCCCATGTTCTGATAGATGCCGGCGGCCGTCGTGTTCTTCGTCGAGTAGATCAGCGGCCCGAAAATCGTCTCGACATAATCGATCAGGGTCGACTTGCCTCGGCCGCGGCCGCCGGTCAGCCCGACGATCGGCCGCTTGCGCAGTGCCCCGCCGAGGAAGCCGACGCCGATAAAGCCCAGCATGATGAGCGGATCGAGCCACGGCCGTTCCCACTGCCAGGTGGTGAGATGCTGCAGGATCTTCTGCGCCGGCGTGTCGTCGACGCCGATCGGCTTGCGCCAGGGCGCCAGTGTCTCGGCCGCCTTGGCGTAGAGCTTGCCGTCGTGCTGGATCGGCGGCCGGCTGGTCAGCTTGAAATCTTCGGCCTTGTTGTTCTTGCCGACGCGGTATTCGACGGCCCACAGCTTTTCGCCCGAGTGCCAGATGAATTCCTCGCCGGCGCGCCAGCCGCCGCGGCCGCGCACGCTCTGCTGCACGTCGAAAGTTCCGCGCCTGGCTGCCTCGCTGATGATGCAGGTGGCGGCCTTGTCGCGCTCGAGACGCTTGACCTTGACAGCTTCGTCGCCTGTCTCCGGATCCTTGATCGTGCCGAAACCCGGCCAGGCCCAGAGTGCATAATTCGGGTAAGGCGCGCACATGCGCATGATCGCCTGCAGGTCGATCGCCTTGACCTCCATCAGGTGATAGGTGGCGGTTCTGACGTAGATGACGTCGCCGGCCTGGCCGAGCACTTCGAAGGGGCAGCCGGGCGGCATGCGGTCCCAGGGCGCGCCTTCCCACTGACCGGGCTTAATGCCTTCGCGAGCGAGTGAGGGATTGGGATCGTTGACCGGAGTTGCCGCCGCCTGGATGTCGTCGAGCCCGTCCTCGACGATGGCGCGGATGGCGACACTGCCGCCTTGGATTTTCGTTCTTTTTGCCACGTGCGCCCTGCAATGCTGGAGAATGCGGCCGCCGCGCCGGTTTCAGCGCGGCGGATTTTGCTGCCGATCGGCGATCAGGCCGTCACGTGCTTGACGGCCCACATCACGGCCTCTTCGGTCTTGGTCTTCGCGATCGAGAGCTCGCGGCTCGCACCGGCCTCGGCGATGATGTCGAGCAGCTCCTGACCACACGACTTGATGCGAGCCATGAGCTCCTTTTCCTTGTCACTCAACACGCGATACTGGTGACGGAGAGTATTGTTGGCGGTGCGATCGTCGCTTGTGCTGTCGACCATCTCATTTTCATTCGGCATGCTCTTCTCCTGCGGTTTCCGGCAGCACCATTGCCGCCGGCGAGCCGTACACCACCACTTCGTCAACGCGGCGTCCGGTATTCATCTGCACCTGGACTGCGCGATCGTCCCACAGTTCGATCATCGCGAAATCCTTGACGTTCGTTACCTCGAGCACTGGCAGACCATGGCGATGCAGCCAATTGTGGATGATCCTGATGACCTGCCGGCGCTCTACCGGAGGGCCGGCAACGCGCGCCGTGAAGATCTTCATTGCGCGGCCTTCCGCGTGCCACTGCAGCACTCGGGAGGCCATAGCCGGTACAGGATCGCCGATGTGGTCGATCCCTCGCCATTTGTCGTAGTGGGCGAGCGTGCCGTCGAGGTCGATGCCGATCCAGCCTTGCGTGCTCATCAGATCGTATCCATCGGCCCGTCGACGCCCTCGAGCGTCGTCTCCTCGAGCGGCACGGGCACCGGGTCCGGCTTTGGCTTGGCCGCCTCCTGCTCGGCCTGCCAATCCTTTTCGAACTGATCGAGTTCGACGACGACGGCCGAGAAGATCCGTACGAGCGCGAGCTCGGCCCGGGTGGCGGCGGCCGTCTCGCGATGCTTCAGCAGCTTGAGCTGCTGCATCAACACTTCCGGCGTCGCGCGATCGCGGCCGATCTCACGCAAGAGTTTCGCCATAGCGACCGTTGCCTCTGACCGGCCAACGCCCGCCAACGGGGCCATGCGCCCCATCTCTGCTTTCTCGAAGGGATATGCCGAGGTCACATAGTCGAAGATCCGGTAAGTCGCACGCTCGGCAGTAAAGATCAGCTCGTCGTATCCTTCCGGCTCTTCATCATTGACAGGTATTGTTCGCGCACTAGGAGCTCCGGTTCCGAATTCGGATTGCTCACCACCACCACCGCCGTTCCGAATGTCGTCATCTGGGCCGTTGCCTGGCTGACCAGATCCTCCGGCATCGCCGGCAGCAGCATCAGTGCTTCCATCTGCGCCGGCGTTACCTCGATCGGCGGCATCTCCGGAAGCACCGGCATCGATGCCAGCAATGTCCGGAGCCGTGCCGGCGTCACCGGCGCCGGCGCCATCCGCGGATCCGTCGCCGTCGTTGCCGGCGCCTTCGGTGCTCGAGGGGGGATCACGTTGACCATCTGCCGGATCCTTTGTTCCGGGATCGCCTGCAGCTCCGCTGCCGGCGCCGGCTTCAGATGTTTCCCCCGGGGCCAAACCACTTTCATCCGTCCGCCCTTGGTCATCGCTCACAACCTCCCCATCGTCGCCGCCACTTTCGCCAGCGCCGGCGAGCGCCACCGTCTTGCCCGCGTCATCCACTGCCGCGTCGTGTTGCCCATCTTGCGGCGCTGGGCTTCCGTTGCCTGCAAGATCTGCGCCGGCCAGGTCGCCCGCGCTTCCCGCACCATCTTGAGCCGCTGCAGCTGCATGTGCCGCCGTCTCTGCGCCAGTTTCCGATCCTGTGTTTGCCTGCACTTTTTCATTGGCCCTGCTCTTTCCTTTGCGCCTGGTCATGCTCGTCTCCTTCGGTTTCCGTTTCAGTCCACCATCCCGAGGGCGCGTTTGTAGGTGAGGTACACGGCCTCCTCCTGAAACAGCTCTTCGGGGTCTCGCTTGCGGTCGCGGATGACCCGCTTCACCGCCTTGACGTCGTAGCCGCGCCCACGCATCTCGCCGTAGACGTCGGATTTGTCGTCATTGATCGCCTTGTTCTCTTCCTCGAGGCGCTCGATGCGCTCGATGAAAGAAAGCAATTCCTTGGCGGCGACGTCGGGATCGTTGATCGCCTGCGCCGGCGGCTTGGCGCCGCCCTGGACGCCCATGGGGTCGAAACCGTCGCTCATGGCTTCTCTCCCTTCTGGGGAGATGGGGCACGGTCGATCTCGTTGAGGAAATAGCACTTCTGGCCAGTGTCGTAGCGCATGAGGTGCGGGTGAAGCTTCTGGACCTTTCCAAAGTCGCTGGACGCCACCTGTGGAGTAACGCCGAATTTCTTCACGACATGGCTACGGTTGATGAAGCCGAATATCTCGATAATCTCAATGATCCATGAGATCCGGAGCTGTTCGAAATACCTCATTGCTTCACCACCTGCCGGTCGATGCGCTCGATCTCGGCGATCAGCAGCGCGGCCGCGCGCACCAGGTCGCGCCGGCGGCCTTTCGGCTTCCACCAGCCACGGTTCCATGGCCACAGGGGTTCCGGCGGCACAGAGCCATGCATCAGCGGAGCCATGGCCTGCATGGCGTAGGAGACACCGGCGCGCACCAGCTCGTCGTCGCGATAGGCGTCATCCTTCGCCAGCGAGAAGCCTTCGCCGCTGACCTGCCGAGCTCTTTCCAAGACGACGTCGATCATCGCCTCTGACAACATTTCCTCGGGTTTCATCACTCTTCCCCTTGTGCCAAATCGTTGAAATCATTCCCGGCAATGCTCTCGATCACCGTCAGCGGCTTGCCATGCTGCGAAAGCTGCTCGAGCACCTGGTCGAACTGCTTTTCCGTCGTCTTGCTCTTGAAGTGATCCTTGAGGATGATCGCGGCCGAGATGCAGGGCAGCCACAGCGGCGCGTTGCCCATGTTCGACAGGCTGCCGGCAGCCCAGGCGCGCGCCTCGGGCGCCTCGATCGCCACCGACGTCGTCGTCTCGATGCCCTCTCCGATGATCACGGGGTACGGGCGCACCGCCGTTTCGGGCGGCTCCCCCTCGGGACCATGCGAGATCCGGATCACCGCGCCCTTGGCCTCACCGAACATCAGCTTGGCATTCTCGCCCTGGTTAACCGGCAGCTTGCGGGGCCCGAGCGGCGAAAGAAATGTCAGGTGCACGGCGACCAGCTGCCCGGTCGGCGCCCGCATGGCCGAATGAATGCAGGGAAAGCCGGGGCCGGCCTGCGCCTTGATCCGCCGGCCGCCCGAATTGTCCCACTTCGCCCGCGGCCAGAATTCCGTCGCCGCCGAATAGCGGAAGGTCGACAGATCCCGGTTGACGACCCGCTCGAGCGGAATGGCGCGCGCCGCGAAATAGGCGCGGGCATAGGCCTCGGCCGCAGAGCCCGCGCCGTCCATCAGCCCGGCCATGAACATGCGTTCGGCTTTGTCCAGCCGCTTCAGGCGGTTTTGTTCGGCCTGCTCGTCATTGTCCTTCTTGGCCGTCACCGTGCGTCGCTGCATCGCCTGCAGCTGATCGCGGCTCATCTCGCGCATGCCGAGGAAATCGCGCGACCAGGCGAGCGCCTCGCGGAAATCGGATTTCAGGCAATATTCGACCAGCCCGATCACGTCGCCCTTGTCGCCGGTGCGCCAGTCGATCCAGGCGCCATGGTCGCGATCGAGCGCCACTTTGAATTCCGGGCTCTTCGGCGCGTCCATCGTCACGGGATTGTTGGCGACCCAGAACCGCCCGTTCCGTCGGCCGTCCGGCAGCAGCCGCCGGCAAAGATCCTCGATCTTGTCCTTCAGCCCCTGCTTGATGACGGACGTGTCGTCGTGGCGCATCATGAGGAAAACGCCTCCTCTACAGCTGCCAGCAGCTTTTCGAGAATGGGATCGCCGCGTTCGTCCTCGACGTCGTTCATGGCGATCGAGACGGCGGCCTTGGACATGCGCGCCGCCCGGGCGAGCTCGGCCTGCGGGACGTTCAAATATTGATTGGCGATGTAAACGGCCCAGCGCCTGGCGACGGCCGCCCGCATCCAGGCGCGATCGGCGGTGGC
>NZ_JALBGX010000181.1:0-11726 GCF_023006465.1 Rhizobium sp. PRIMUS64
GGCGCAGTTCGCCGGCGATATCCGTAACGTGGCGACGTCCGCCGCACTCGGCGCGACCGGGATCCTCGCGGCTCTGACCGATCCCTTCGTCTCTCAGGCGGCGCGGCGGCTTGCCGGCCTGCCGGTGACCGTCACCATGCACAAGATCGTCGGCGACCTGGTGCGCTTTGCTGCCGACAAGGGCAATGAGGCGGCGCTCGCCCGCAAGGCCGTCGTCTGGGACGATTTCATGCACACGATGAACGAGCAGGCGCGCTTCGTCGACCAGATGTTCGGGCACGAATGGAGCAAGTATCTCGTCGATCGCTCGCTGACCTTGAACGGGCTGAAGCCGCTGACGGACGCGCGCAAGCGGGTCGAGGCGACGGCTTGGCACGATACGCTCGGCGGATATGCGGCGAAAGACACGGACTGGATCGACCTGCCGCCGCTCCTGAAAAAGACAATGGAAGGCTTCGGTTTCACGCCCGAGGAATGGCACGCCATGCGCGCCGGCGTCGACGACATGGGCTTCCTGGATCCCGGCACGCTCTACGAAAAGACCGGCGATCGCGCGCTCGCCGAAAAATATGCCGAGATGATCATCCAGTGGTCGGAACGCTCGGTGCCTGCAGGCGATCCGCGCATCAAGAGTTTCCTGACGGGCATGGTGCCGCGGGGCACTGTTCTCGGCGAGATCGCCGAATTCGCCTCGCAGTTCATGAGCTTCGGTATGAGCTTCACGGCGCGGCAGCTCGAGGCGCACTACGTCTATTCGATGCTGGCGAAATCCGGCTCGGGCAAGATCGCCCGCGGCGCCTATTATTTCGCTGCGATGTCCGTGCCGCTGACGCTCGGCGCCGGCATGTACATCCAGATCCTCAACGTGCTGAACGGCAAGGATCCGGAGGATATGACGCAGCCGAGTTTCTGGGCTCGAGCCTTCGTCAAGGGTGGCGGCGGCGGTCTGTTCGCGGACTTCGTCGACAAAGCGGAAAACCGCTACGGGCAGAACTTCGCGCAGACGCTCGGCGGCATCGGCGGGGCCTTCATCGGCGATACGCTCGATCTTTCGCTGCGCACGATCCAGACGATCATGGGGGCCGAAGACCCAAAGGCGGGCAGGGCGCTTTCGAAATATGTCGGCCGCTACACGCCGATCCTGTCGTCGCATCCAATGACCCGCGCCTGGTACCGGCGGCTCTTCGTCGATAATCTGCAGATGATGACGGATCCGGACGCCGACAAGAGCTTCAAGGCGCAGGCGCGCAAGGGCGCCTTCTGGTGGCAGCCGGGCGAGTTGACGCCGCGAAGGGCGCCCGAGCTCGGCGCAGTCGCCGGCGAGCAATAGCCCGACGCACTGAACTGCCGGCTGCAAAGGCCATCCTGTTGACGGTTTAACGACAGGGTGGCGCGCCATGGACAATCCTTTTCCGATCCCGCAGCAGCTTCGTGAGAGTGACGTGTTCGTCGGCGACGGCGGTCAAACCTATGGGCCGTTCGATTTCAAGATCTTCGACATCGATGACGTCGAAGTGTGGACGCGTCCCGATGACGACAGCCCCTTCGCGAAGCAGGGTTCCGTCCTCGTCGCGAAGACCAACGGTGATCCGTTCGACAATTTCACCGTGACCTTTCCGGCTGGTCAGCCGAACACGACTGAGATCGTGGTGCGATCGAAGCGCCTCGACAGCCGTGCCGCCGGCGTCATGAACGGCACGCGGATCGATCCGACGGCGATGGAGAAGGAATTCTCCAAGATCTCGACAGAGATGCAGGAGCTGCGGCGCGACGTCGACCGGACTGTCAACGTGCCGTTCGGCGAAGAGCCGTTTCAGATCCTGCCCGGGACGGTCGGGCAAGTCCCCGTTTTCGATGACAATGGAAATCTGATCCCTGGCACGCCAGCCGGTGGCGGGAACATGTTCCGGGAGATCTATGACCCGCAGGACTTCGGGGAGGATATCTTTCAGTTCGTCCTGGATCATTTGGTCAGCGTTCCGGCCTATGTCGAAACCCGTACTGCGCTGAAGGCGCTCGACACAACTAAAAACACGGTGGTCTTTCTCAAGGAAGCCGGCCGCGAGGGCATCTTCAAGTGGACGGTAGGCGACTTTGCCAGCCGGATTGCGGCCGACACGGCAGAGGCGATCTACGTCAAGGCGGACGCGATTGCCGCCGCGGCCGGCGGATGGGTCCGCATCTTCAACGGATCCGCCGATCTCCGCTGGTTCGGCGCCGCCGGCGATGGGGCGACGAACGACACGACGGCGGTGAACGCTGCGTTTGCGTCCGGCGTTTCTCTCAGCGGCAGGAAGTTGACCTATGCCGTAAGCGGAAACATCACAATTCCCTCCGGGCTCCATCTCGAAGACGCTACTTTTAAGCAGCTCACACCGAACAATGCGTCACGGCGCACCCTCTACGCTGACACTGTTTCAAACGTGACCCTGAAGAGGGTGAAGGTCGACCGCAACGGCAACGGAACGTTCGGAAGCCTCGGCACCGCCGCCGGAATTTATTTGAAGAGCGTCACCAACCTGAAGACAGAAGATATCGAGGCTTTCGGCGCGGATATGGGAACCGGCATCGTTTTCGATGGCTGCACTGATTTCTGCGCTGTGCGGCCGTACGCTCACGATATCACTTACACTTCTGCCTCCCTGCCGGCCGACGACCAGGCTCAAGGCATATGGTTCCAGAATTGCCGGCGCTTCTCTGTCGTTAATGCGGTGGTCCGACATGTGGGCGGCATCGTCGGCGGATCCTTCCGCCGTGCGTTCGGCCGGATGATGCCATTCGGCCTCGGCTGTGTGAGCTTCGCGGTGATCGGCGGCATTCTCTCCGATGGCGACGTCGGCATCGACTTGACGGGTTCGGTCGGCAATCGCCAGTTTTCCCTCTATGGCGTTACTGTCGAGGATGTCGAAACGTGGGGCATTAAGCTCGCGAACTACAATCGCTTCGGCTTCGTCACCAACTGCAACGTTTATCGCGCCGGCTCTGCAGGTTTTGTCGGATCCGGACCGACGCTCAATGTCGACGCCGGATCGCCGACGCCTGAAAGCCTGCCGCAGCACGTGACCTTCACGGCCTGCGGTGCCTGGGATACCGGCTATGGCAATACCGGCCGCGGCACGTCGCAACCGGCTGGCTTCCTTGTCGCGCCCGGCGGTGCATCAAACTTCCAGGATTATCCCCGCGGCTACCGCATGGTGAATTGTGTCGCCTACGACAACCAGGCTGTCAAAACGCAGTATCACGGCTTCCGGAACGAAATCAGCTATGGCGGGGCTCCGCTCAACGAATGCGTTGGTTGCCGCGCCGATGGCTTTGCATCCGGAGGATCCGGCTTTTCAGGCTGGCATTTTCCTATGGCAGCCGTGTCGCGATCGACGGCCCAGGTCCTCACCAACAACATCGCTGGCGGCCAGGAAATCACCTTCGATACCGAGCGTAGCGACGGTGCCGCGATGCATAGTCCCGGGGTTCCCGGCAGGATAAGTGTTCCGCGCGCCGGTTTTTACCTGATCACAGGCAAGGGTACGTTCCAGCAGAACGTAACGGGGATGCGGTCCTTGAGCTTGACTTTGAACGGGGTTGTGCAGCCCGCGATTAACGACGTCCAGCCGGGCAGCTCTGCCAACGATACAACATGCCGGTTTAGCGAGATCGTCTACATTGGTGACCTTCTCATTACGATCGGCATGAACGCCTATCAGAATGCCGGCGGCAACCTCAATATTTCGAACTGCACGTTGACGGTTGCAGAGATCATGCCAAACCAAGTGAATGGCTAAAGCCTAGGTTGAACCAGGCCTGCAGTTATGTTAGGGCCACAGCATGCTTCAGCACTACGATATCGGGAAAGAAACGGCGGTCATCGATGCTCTGCGGGGCATCGCTGCCCTGCTGGTTCTGCTCTCCCACGCCGACGCCTATTCCCTCATCCGGTTCGAGCCGATTGTTCCCTATAGCGGTTATTTTGGAGCGATCGGCGTCTGCGTCTTTTTCATCCTGTCCGGATATCTTATCTGGGCCTCGGCCGGCCGCCAGTTCGAAAAAGTAGATGGCATCAGGATCTACGCCGTGCATCGGGCCGCAAGGATCATGCCGCTGTATTTCGTGGCACTCGCATTCGCGGTTCTGATTTTTCCGCGGATTTCGGAGTTCCCGGTGGAGGTGACTGCCCACAATGTCTGGCGACACATCACATTCACGCAAGCGCTCATTCCCGATGTGAGCAGGACACTCAATCCGGTTCTTTGGACGCTGACCTTTGAGATGATTTTCTACATCGCAGCGCCGTTTCTCTACGCGCTTCGCCGCTTTTTCCCGGCATTTATGGTCATTGCCGCTGTAACGCTCGTCCTGGGCCATATCTTTCCGTCTCCCTATTTCAAGTACCGCAATCTCCTTCCGCTCTTCGTGGTCGGCATGTCGCTGGCGCAGTACCGCCTGGCGCCGACGTGGGTTTGCGCGGTCGTCTCTGCGGTGGCCGCGATCGCTGTCGGCCTGATGGGAGCGAAAGCGCTCCTGATTTCGGCCGTCTGGGCCGTGGCGATCGTGTCCGCGGCGATTGCACTCCGCGACTATCGGTCGTCGCTTGCGATGCGGGCATTTGGCTTTGTCGGTGTATGCTCGTTTTCGCTCTACATCTGGCACTATATGTTGATCGAGATCGTCGGCCCGTTTCTGATGCGGCAGGGATCGATCCCGCTCGTGTATCCAGTTCTCACGGGCATCTGTTTCACCGCTTTCTGTCTTGCGTTCTCATGGGCGAGTTATCGCCTAATCGAAAGGCCGGCGCAGGCGGCGATCAGAGAGATCTTCTCCAGGAAGACCGCCGCCGTGGCGCGGTAGCCTGGCGCCGCATTTGACGGCTCTCCATCGGCTTTAAGCTTCAGGCTCCATCATTCCAGGAGCCCGCGATGCCACTCAAGACACTTCCCGATATCGTGCCCGCGCCGGCCAAGATGCTGCTCGATTTCATCCGCTCGATCGAGGCGCCGCGGGGATATGGCACGATCTACGGCAACAATCAGGACAAATTGCCCGTTCCCCTGACATCGATGACGCTCGACCAGGTGATCGCGGCGCAGTCCGGCTGGTCGAAGAAGTTCGGCTCGAGCGCTGCCGGCGGCCTGCAGTTCATGCGCGCCACCCTGCAGCAGATCAAGAAGGATACCGGCATATCTGGTGACCTCGTCTTCTCGGCCGGCCTGCAGGATCGGCTGGGCTATTACCAGCTGCTGGGACGCGGCTATGTCGACTTCATCGCCGGCGAGCTCAGCGTCGTCGCCTTCGGCAAGGCGCTGGCGCAGGAATGGGCGAGCTTCCCCGTTCTGGCTGATGCAAGAGGCCAGAAGCGACCGGTGAAGCGAGGCGAGACCTATTATGCCGGCGACGGCATCAACAAGGTGCTGCTGAAGCCAGAGAAGGTCGAGGCAAAGCTTGCTGACGTCCTCGAGCTCGCCAAGGCCGTGAAGGGTCGACAGCAGAAGGCGAAGGCAACGCCGGCGGCGCTCTTCACGCCCGTCAACGACAATCCGCCGCCGATGGCGCCAGCGAAGGTCGACCCCGAGAAACTGGACAAGCCGCTGGTGAAATCCAAGACCTTCTGGCAGTGGCTGCTGACGGCGGCCGGCGCGCCGATCCTCGCCTTCGGTGGCCTCGACTGGCGGGTGCAGCTCGCGATCGTC
This sequence comes from Rhizobium sp. PRIMUS64, assembly GCF_023006465.1. Taxonomy (NCBI): domain Bacteria; kingdom Pseudomonadati; phylum Pseudomonadota; class Alphaproteobacteria; order Hyphomicrobiales; family Rhizobiaceae; genus Rhizobium; species Rhizobium sp. PRIMUS64. Next base: position 5,682 of record NZ_JALBGX010000181.1, read on the forward strand.
GTGGTGATCGTGCTCTTCGCGATCTACGCGATCAAGCGCCGGGCCGATATCGCCAAGGTCTATCGCGACATCAAGGCGGAGATCGGCCGTTGATCGGCCGCCTGCAGATGGCAGCGTCCGCCGGCGCCGGCGCCCTGGTCGCTGGCCTTCTGGTCTACGTCTGGGCGAGCGTCTGGCTTGTGCCGGCAGCGCGCCTCGAGGGGGCGGAAAAGAAGGTCGGCGAGATCGCCGCCGACGCCCAGCGGCAGGAAAACGAGAGGAAAAAGGACGATGCCTATCTGCAGGACCGCAGCGATTACGATCTGTGTGCTGAGTACCTTTCTGCTCGCGGCCTGCCAGTCGACGAGTGTGAACGCCTGCGGGGGGTTCCAGAAAAATAATCTGACGCCGATCGGCACGGCTTCGCTGCTCGCCAGCGATCCGGACGGCGGCCGGCGTGTCATCGGCAACGACCGCAACGGTCAGCGACTTGGACTTTGGAAGTAGGAGAGCGACATGGCGGTAAGACAGTTTTCCGGAGACTTTGATTGGAATGTTGGCCTCGAGGCGCAGTGCGATGTTGGCTATCGCACGCTCGCCTATTCCGGCTCGCTGGGCGGCGGCACATTGCAGCTGTTCACGCAGGTGCAGGACGGCGACATGATCCCGCTCGCCGACGCCAAACTGACGGCCGCGAAGGTCGACGGCAATGGCGATGTCGTGCGGCAGATGACGTTCTCGAGCTCGGGCAATATCATGGTGAGGCTGACCGGATCGACGGCGCCCACGGCCAAGGTGAGCGTGCAGTGAGGCCGGGCCGCAACATCATTCCGCAGACGAGCCTGGCGGAGGGGCAGACGAGTCTGAAACACGGGCAGACGTCGATCTCTCCACTGCGGAGTGGTGGGCTGATCGTGCCTGCAATGGCCGCCCTCACGGATATCCCGGGTTTGGTCATCGACTTCGACGGCTCCGACGCCGCGACCATGGTCCTCGCCGGTACTCTTGTGACCGAGTGGGCGAACAAAGGGTCATACGGGGGTAAGGCTACGTCCTCGGGAACCTCTAGGCCTAACTTCGGCACTCGTACCATGGGCACACTGCCCACCCTGGACTTCTCGGGCACCAATCACATGGACCTTTCCGCCGAGGTGATGAACCTCACGGCAGCCGCTTATTCGTTGTTCCGCGTCTGGGATAACGACCTCGGTGCTACCTTTGCCATCCACGACTACGGGAAGAACTCCGGGGGCACCATCCGGACCGGCCTCGCGACAAACGTAAGCAACGTGGATGATCGCGTCTACCAATACTCCGGTGCCTCAGCCATACCAGATGCCGCCGCTCCCGAGGATACAGGCCCAACGATATCCCAACTTCGGGGCACCACCACGCTTGCCTACAACTACCTAAACGGCATCACCCGAGGAGGAGCCAACGGGGCACCGACCTACGGGGCTATGTCCACATGGCGCTTCGGTGGCGACCCGGCCAACACGGGGTCCCGCTGGAATGGCATCATCTCCGAGATTGTCGGCTACAACCGTGTGCTGACCATTGACGAGGGTGCCCTGGTGCTAGGCTATCTGGCCTGGAAGTGGGGCTTGCAGTCCTTCATCGCTGGTGAGTGGGCTACCAAAGACCCCAGATCCAATCCGCGCCTCCTCAACATCGCGGCCTTCGGGGACAGCTTCACGCAGCTCTCCTACCTGACGGACCCAGCCACCCACTGGACTGACATCTTGGCTGCCCGCATGGGGCGCAAGGTCTACAATGGTGGTATCGGGGGCCAGACCTCCACCGAGGTTACCGACCGGTCCATTGCGGATATTGATTACACGGACAGAGCGCACATCTTCTTCTGTGGCACCAATGGCCCTGGCTCTGGACATACCGTCCTGGGTGACATCCAGGCTGCCGTCGCGGCCCTCCCGGCTGGTAGCAAGTATCTCATCCTTCCTAGCTTCAACAGCGACACCGAACGGCAAGGAAGCGCCGGGTACATCAACAAGATGGCCAACAATGCGGCAGTCGCTGCGGCCTTCCCGAACAACTACCTGGACATCCGCTCCATGTTGATCGCGTTGTCGCTCCCAGGTCAGCCGTACCAGGACAGTGCTGCCATCGCCAACGATGTTCTTTCCTCTCAGCTCCGGTTCTTCAACGGGACCAGCACTGACGCTCTTCACCCCAACGCCACCTGCGTGGCTCTCTATGCGCAGATGATTGGCGATTGGATCATTGCGGCTGGCTGGTAAACATCTTGTTGCTTCGGCTGGCGCATTTGACCGAACCACAACCGCCCTAGGATCGTTCCTAGGGCGATTTGCATTGAAGGGCATGCTGTGGCGGACAACGGAGATACGGCGATGCCGATCGACAGAAGCAAGTTCGACTGGAATTTGAACACGATCATCCAGGTCTTTACACTTGTCGGCATGGCCGCCGGCGGCGTGGCTCTCTGGACGAATCGCTCGCGCGACGTCGACGAGCTGCAGGCGTGGCGCGTCCAGGCCGAGCAAGGTAGCAAGGATATCAGCTTGCGGGTCGGCAAGGTCGAGAGCTTGGTCGACAATCTCGGCTACCGCATGCAGGCCGGTGAGCAATCCGCAGCTGCGACCAGCGGCGCCATTCGAGAAGTGCAATCGACGCTTAATGTTCAGAGTGGAGATCTTCGTGTTGTGAAAGAGATCCTGCAGCGGATTGAGGCGACGCAGAAGCGCACTACGAATTAGCCGCAGCGTGGCGCGGTCGCGTGGCATCGCCTCACAGGACAAGTGTCTTAAGTGATTGAAAAGTCCCGTTCCTCTTATAATTTGTAATCAGGGGGTCCCGGGTTCGAACCCTGGCGGGGGCACCAGCCTACGCTCTGTGAGCATCGGCTCGGCGAGCCGAAGAGAGCAACTAAGCGAAGGCGGACTGGTTCGAGAATGCTCCGGTTAGCTGCACCATCTTTCCCCACGATACCGTCTTTCTAAATAGAGCTGGGTTCACGGCTGCCTCGCTCAATCGCACCGGCTTTTCAGATGGCACGTATCGCTTGATGAACCGCGTCTGAAGGGCTGCTTCACCGCCAATTCAGCCGCGACCGCTTATCTTCGCCTCATCAGCAATGAGGAAACAGCCATGAAGCTCGCACATCTCTTTCTCGCCGCAACCATTTCCGTCGGTGCGGCTTTCGCGTCCGTCGCACCGGCTGCCGCCATGCCGGCCGAGCGGCCGGCGGTGACGGCGCAGGGCGATATCGTTCAAATTCGTGATGGCTGGCGAGGTGATCGCGACCGTGACGACCGTGGCTGGCGCGATGAGCGCGATTGGCGCCGGTCCGACTGGCGCGATGATCGCCGTCACTGGCGGCGGTGGCGTGCCGAGCGTTGGCAGGAGCGCCGCGAGTGGCGTGATCGCGATCGCGGTATGCCGTTCTGGCTCTACCGCGGTTGACAATAACGGCCCGGATCACCCGGGCCGTTATTTTAGTGAGTGACGGGTTCGTTGACGCTCGCCTCGATCCTGTCGCTATTGCCGGTCTGTCCGGCGCCGGAGGGCGACATCATTGCGATGCTAAGCACGGAGGCGACCATGAAGGCGACGACGGCGATCATTATGCGCATAAGCGTTCAATCCTCGTTCGATTCCGGGATTAACGCATGATCGCCGCCGGCGTTCCTGCCAGTCTTATTGCACCTGTCCCGGCGTTGCTGGGCCGGGCGCCGTCGGCGACAGAGGATCGGGCTGGTGGATGGGGTGCGACGTGTCCACCCAGATGATACTGATGATAATCACGACGAAGACCGCGATGAAGAGGATACCGAAAATCAGCGGTCGAATGGCCATGATAGGGATCGTTCCTTCTTGCTGCTGAGCCGGTCGCTACAACCGATCATCGCCCGATCATAGTGCCCCGGGGCGTCATTCCAAGGCAAAAATGGATTTTTCTGGCATCGGTCGGGCGTTGCACGAGCGTTGTGCGTGTCCGTTTCCGTTTGTCGCGCCGGATCGAGCCCTGCGTAACTCCTTAAATCCGAATCGATAGCGCGTCAGAAAAGACGCGCGACGCCGGCATGTCACGGATGATCGCCTATCCCGTCGAAGTGGCCTATGCAGGCGATACGGCGCGGGCCGGTGGACGGACCTGACCGGCTGCCCTTGCTTGGGCCGGCCTATGCCTTCAGGTGGAGCCGCGCCGCGTAAAGTGCGATCGCCGCCGCATTGGAGACGTTGAGAGATTTGATCGCGCCCGGCATGTCGAGACGGGCAAGTGCGTTGACGGTTTCCCGCGTCTTCTGCCGAAGCCCCTTGCCCTCCGAGCCAAGCACCAGCGCCACTTTCCCGCCGGAGAAGGTGCCTTCGAGCGGCGCCGGCCCTTCCGAATCGAGGCCGATGGTGGAAAAACCGAGCTTGTGCAATTCGCCGAGCGCATCGGCGAGATTGGTAACTTGTATATAAGGTATCAGTTCCAGCGCGCCGGAGGCGGACTTGGCGAGTACGCCCGATTCGGTCGGGCTGTGTCGCTGTGTGGTGATCACCGCACCCGCATTGAAGGCGACGGCCGAGCGCATGATCGCGCCGACATTGTGCGGATCCGTGACTTGGTCGAGGACGAGCAGGAGGGGGCTGTCCTTCAGAGCTTCGAGCCGGCGTACCGGGAGTGGCCTTGTTTCCAGCATCACGCCCTGATGGATCGCCTCGGGGCCGAGCACCTTGTCGATATCCTGCGGCGAGACGATCTCGAAAGGCATGCCGAGCGCCTCGACGTCGACTTCGAGCCGCGCGAGCGCGTTCTGCGTCACGAACAGCTTGATCTTCTTGCGCTCGGGATTGTCGAGCGCCGCGCGCACCGTATGCAGGCCATAGAGATGCACCTGGTCGGGCGCAAGCGCCGGCGGCTTCCAGTCGTCGCCGCCGCGCTTTCGCTTCTGCGGCTGAGGCGTCGGAATCTCCCCGCGTTCGCGCTTGGCGTCACGGTGGGCGCGCCGCAGAGTGGCGTAATGCGTATCTTTGGCGGATGGGTCTGTCGCGGTCTTGCCGCCGGATTTGTTGTCTTTGCTCATGCAGCTTTATAGCCATGGCGCTCGCTGCCGCATAGGCTTTCTTTCATATGCCGGCTTTCGGTGGCGAATGAAATTTTTCGTGTTTTTTCCGTTGTCATCGTGTTGACAGACTGAAATGCTCCGGTCATATACGCGGCGCAGACGACGGGCGGCAACGCTTCGAAGTCTGACGAACTTGGTCTTGCGATCCGGACGAAAAACTGGAGAGATGCCCGAGTGGTTAAAGGGGACGGACTGTAAATCCGTTGGCTCAGCCTACGTTGGTTCAAATCCAACTCTCTCCACCATTCGTCATCGGATCGGACCACCCCGCGGGTATAGCTCAATGGTAGAGCAGCAGCCTTCCAAGCTGAATACGCGGGTTCGATTCCCGCTACCCGCTCCAGTTTCCGTTACGCTACTTTATTCGACCGCTGCTGCCGTAGTCCCCGAGATGTCTCCGGCGCTGGCGGAGAAGCTGACGATTGCGATTGTCGACTGGCAGGGAAGGGCGCTCGACGCGGAACGGCTATGGCGCGTCTCCGGCGGTCAATGCGATTTTCTTTAAGATTTCAGCGATTTTCGAGGGGGCTTTGGCGAATCGCCTTGCAGGCGGCGAATTGTCTCCCATATGCGCTCTCAGGCCAAGAATGGCGTCTGCAATTAAGTCTTGCGCAATGTCGCCGAAAGCCTTAAACGGCGGCACTAAACCGGTTCGCCGGGGCCACCATTTTCGTTCACAGGAAGCATTCAAATGGGAAAGAGTAAGTTTGAGCGCAACAAGCCGCACGTCAACATTGGCACGATTGGCCACGTTGACCACGGCAAGACGTCTCTGACGGCAGCGATCACGAAGTACTTCGGTGAGTACAAGGCGTACGATCAGATCGACGCGGCTCCGGAAGAAAAGGCCCGTGGCATCACGATCTCGACGGCGCACGTCGAGTATGAGACGCCGGCCCGCCACTACGCGCACGTCGACTGCCCCGGCCACGCCGACTACGTCAAGAACATGATCACCGGTGCTGCCCAGATG
>NZ_JALBGX010000182.1:0-11620 GCF_023006465.1 Rhizobium sp. PRIMUS64
GCCTTCGGCGCCGGCGGCAGCACGTCGCCGAGCCCGGATCCCGACTGGACGGAATTCTGAGCCGGTCAAAACAGGCATTGGCAAGGGCGGCTGCGGCCGCCCTTGCCATTTGGGGACCTAACCCTGCCGCCAGCCGATCTCGACCAGGATGTTTCCGGGCGCCGTGCAATAAAACAGCCAGCCGCCGCGCATGGCGACCGGCGGGCCAGACAGATCAGCACCAGCAGCCGCAAGCCCGGCATGGACCGCATCGACATCCGCCCTTTCGGGCAAAATGAAGCCGATGTGATAGGTCTGGCGCCCGATCTCCACCTGATCGGCGGTGCCGAACTTGGCGATGGCGTGGCTGAGGACAATTTCGAGGCCGGCATCGTCTTCCAGGATCGCGAGGCCGTTCTGACCGCGCATATCCTTAAGTCTCAGGCCGAAATGACGGATCAAGAAATCCGCCGTGGCAGCAATATCGGGAACGTGGAAATCGAGATGGTTCAGGCGCATGACAGTCTCCGTTCGAAAAAAATCCCGGGACTGCCTTTTTGCCGTCTCCGCACGCCGCCGGGATCCCGCATCTTCATGCGGATCACGTCGCGGGTTCTCGTGCCATGGCACGGAGCAGAGCTTCGCCGGAGCGCTTAACGCTCCAGCGGAAGGAACCGGGCTTACCTCAACCGATCCTGCCTTTTTCGACGATGCCGATCTAGCAGACGGCACCGGTTTCGGCAATGGATGCGTCGGTGCATCTGGAGGAACGGGATTATCACCCTAATATCAAGAGGTGGAGGTGGCGTCCGGCCGCTCGATCACGACGTCCCCGGCGATGCTTCCCAAAGGATTGAAGAGCGGCATGGGCTTTCGTGTCGTCAGCTCTCTCCGGCGAGGCGTAGAGTGATGTCATTCACGGCATTTGGGAGGGATGGACATGAAACCTGCAATCATCGGCCTCATCGGCACGCTCGTTCTCGCCGGATGCAGCACCGTCACCTATGGCGGCCCAGGCCTCGAACCCATACCGGGAAGCATCACCTATAGTGGCCAACCGCGCACCAAACTCACCAAATCACCGGTAGGGTCCGCCTTTCCGCATGATTTCATTGACCAGTACGGCCAGCAGGTGGAGGAAACCTACATCATCCAGCCCGACAGAAGCCTGATCATCGCGCATCGTCGGTACAAGCCGATCCGGTTTTTCGGGGATTAGGCGCATCAGGTATAGTTTGCGGGAGCTGGAGCGGGTGAAGGGAATCGAACCCTCGTATTCAGCTTGGGAAGCTGCTGCTCTACCATTGAGCTACACCCGCGTTGATGCGAGATTTCCAACAGATGGGGGCCGCTGTCAAGTCGCGGCCGCCGGGAGGGCTCAGATGCGGAAGTGCTTCGAGAGCTTGAGGCCCTGGGCCTGATAGTTGGAGCCGAGGCCGGAGCCGTAAAGGCTGGCGGGCTTTTCCTGCATATGCTCGTAAACGAGGCGGCCGACAATCTGGCCGTCTTCGAGGATGAAGGGCACCTCGTGGCTGCGGACTTCGAGCACGGCGCGGCTGCCGCGGCCGCCAGCCGGCGCGTGGCCGAAGCCCGGATCGAAGAAGCCGGCATAATGGACGCGGAATTCGCCGACCAGCGGATCGAAGGGGGTCATCTCGGCGGCATAATCCGGCGGCACGTGCACGGCCTCGCGCGAGACGAGGATATAAAACTCGTCGGGATCGAGGATCAACTCGTTGCGGCCGCGGCTATAGAGCGGTTCCCAGAAATCATAGATGTCGTGCTGGGCCTTCTTATCGACATCGACGACGGCGGTGTGATGTTTGCCGCGATAGCCGATCAGGCCCTCCTTGTCTCCGGCGAGGTCGATCGACAGCGCGATGCCGCCGCCGGAAACGTTGGGCAGCTTGCTGGCGACCAGCGTCTCGCTTTCATGCAGCTTCAACAGTTCCGGCTCGCCGAGCAGCGCCTGACCAACGCGGAAACGGATCTGCGACAGGCGCGAGCCGCGGCGCACGACGATCGGGAAGGTGCGCGGGCTGATTTCGAGATAGAGCGGGCCGGAATAGCCGGCCGGGATCTTGTCGAACTCCTGGGCGTAATCGGTAATGACGCGGGTGAAGATATCGAGGCGCCCGGTCGAGCTCTTCGGATTGGCCGAGGCCGACATGTCTGCCGGCAGCGCTAAGCTCTCCATCAGCGGCACGATGTAGACGCAGCCGGTTTCGAGCACCGCCCCCTCGGAGAGATCGATCACATGCAGGCTCAGCCGGTCGAGCTTGTCGGACACCAGATGCGAGGGGCCGGGCATGAAGCTGGCGCGCACGCGAAACGCCTTGGCGCCCAAGCGCAGGTCGAGGCTTGCCGGCTGGATCTGGTCGCGGTCCAGCTCCCGTTCGGAGATCAGACGCTCCGTTTCGAACAGCGCGGAGATCGCGCGATCCGCCAGAATTCCCGTTTCACGAGCCATCATGCCTCATCCATCATTTGCCGCCGACAAAACCAAACTCGGGGAATTGACGCAAGCAGCTAACAGCAGTATTGCAGAATTATCCCGTGGTGATTTGGCCGGTCGGCTTGCAGCCACGTTAAACAAGTGGCTAAAAAGACCGGGTTGAAACCGGTCTGCTTTTGCGACCGGTTTTTTTGTTATGTGAAGGTGATGGCATGAGCAAGACCTGGCGCCCGGCAACCCAACTCGTCCACGGTGGCACGCTGCGTTCGCAATATGGCGAGACGTCCGAGGCAATCTATCTCACGCAAGGCTTCGTCTACGAGACGTCGGAGGCGGCCGAAGCCCGCTTCAAGGGCGAGACCGAGGGCTTCATCTACGCCCGCTACGGCAGCCCGACCAACGACATGTTCGAAAAGCGCATGTGCATGCTCGAAGGCGCCGAAGACGCCCGCGCCACCGCTTCCGGCATGGCCGCCGTCACCGCGGCGATCCTCTGCCAGCTGAAGGCCGGCGATCATATCGTCGCTGCGCGTGCCCTGTTCGGCTCCTGCCGCTGGGTCGTCGAGACGCTGGCGCCGAAATACGGCATCGACTGCACGCTGATCGACGGCCGGGATCTTGCGAACTGGGAAAAGGCGATCACGGCGAAGACCAAGGTGTTCTTCCTGGAAAGCCCGACCAACCCGACGCTCGAAGTGATCGATATCGCAGGCGTCGCCAAGCTCGCCAACCAGATCGGCGCCAAGGTCGTCGTCGACAACGTCTTTGCGACACCGCTCTTCCAGAAGCCCCTGGAGCTCGGCGCCCATATCGTCGTTTATTCCGCCACCAAGCATATTGACGGCCAGGGCCGCTGCCTCGGCGGCGTCGTGCTTTCCGACAAGGAATGGATCGACGAGAACCTGCACGATTATTTCCGCCATACCGGCCCGGCAATGTCGCCGTTCAACGCCTGGACGCTGTTGAAGGGCATCGAGACGCTGCCGCTGCGCGTGCGCCAGCAGACCGAGAATGCGGCAAAGATCGCCGATTTCCTGGCCGAGCAAGGCAAGGTCGCCAAGGTGATCTATCCCGGCCGCAAGGACCATCCGCAGGCCGATATCATCGCCAAGCAGATGACTGGCGGCTCGACGCTGGTCGCCTTCGAGCTGAAGGGCGGCAAGGATGCGGCCTTCGCGCTGCAGAACGCGCTTGAGATCGTCAAAATCTCCAACAATCTCGGCGACAGCAAGAGCCTGATCACCCATCCGGCGACGACGACGCACAAGAACCTGACGGAAGAGGCGCGCGCCGAACTCGGCATCTCGCCTGGTACGGTCCGCCTTTCGGCCGGCATCGAGGATACCGACGACCTGATCGAGGATTTCGCGCGGGCGCTTGCCAGGGTTTCGGCCTGATCTAGGGATAAACGCGGCCGGACCTCATTTGGGGTTCGGCCGTGCCGGACCTCACAAGGTGAGGCCGGGGGAACAAGTTTGCCCGCCGCGGCGTTCCGAACCGGAATTAACACTGACAATTAGGCTTAACGATCGAAAACCCTTCGGATCACAGCCGTTTCAGCGATGATAATTGTTCCGTTTCTTGACGGACAGGGCCTCTTATAAGATACGGGTAACATATCTTGACTAAGGTGCAAGGCATGTATCGCGCCCTCACAAGAGACATCGAAGTTATAGTCGAACCGTTCTATCTGGAGGAGCAATCCGATCCGGACGACGATCGCTATGTCTGGGGTTACCGGATTGTCATCAGCAACAATTCCGGCATCGCCGTTCGCCTGGTCAACCGTTACTGGAACATCACCGATCAGAATGGACAGGTGGACGAGGTCACGGGCCCCGGCGTCGTCGGCGAGCAGCCGCGGCTCAGCCCCGGCGACACCTACGAATACTCCTCCGGCTGCCCGCTCGACACGCCCTCAGGGCTGATGTTCGGCCATTACCAAATGGAAACGGATGAAGGCGAGATGTTCGATGTCGACATCCCCGCCTTCTCGCTGGATTCCCCCGGGCTGCTGCGCGTGCTTAACTGAGGCGATAGCGCACCGCCTCTTTTCAGAACTATTCGGCCGGCTGAAGCTCGGCCGGCTCGAAGCGGTAGGTGGTCGAGCAGAATTCGCAGGTGACGGCGATTTCGCCGTTTTCCTGGCTGGCTTCGATCTCTTCGGCCGAAAAGCCCTTCAGCACACCCTTGATCTTGTCGCGCGAGCAGCTGCAGCGATCAAAGACTGCGCGCGGTTCATAGACGCGCACGCCGCGCTCGTGGAACAGGCGAAACAGCAGCCGCTCGGTACCGACAAGCGGATCGGTGAGTTCATCGGCGTCGATGGTCTCGACCAGCGAACGGGCTTCGACCCAGGCATCGTCCTCGCCATGCGGGCGGTTGCCGGTGTCGCCGTCGCCGCCGTGGAGATCCGGCTGGCGCATGCGCTCCGGCGCTTCCGGCAGGAACTGGGCGACGAGGCCGCCTGCCCGCCAGCGATGGCGCGGCTTGCCCGCATCGTCACGATCGAAGAGTTCGGCCGCGGCAAGGCGGACGCGCGTCGGGATCTGCTCCGACTGGCGGAAATAGACGCCGGCAATTTCTTCCAGCGTAGTGCCGTCGAGCGCGACGATGCCCTGGTAAGGCTGGCTGAACTTGCCCTGGTCGATGGTGAAGGCGAGCACGCCCTTGCCGAGCAATTGCTCCGGCTCGGTTTCACCAGACTCGATCGCCTTATTGAGCAGCGCCTGATCGAAACGGGCATAGGCGCGGACATTTTCCGGCGTCGAGAAATCGGCGACGAGGAGATCGACCGGGCCATCGCCCTTGGTCTGCACCGTGAACTTGCCGTCGAACTTCAGCGAGGTGCCGAGCAGCACCGTCAGCACGACGACTTCGGCAAGCAGCCGGGCAACGGGTGCGGGATAATGATGGCGCTCGAGGATCGCATCGAGCATCGGGCCGAGCTGGACGGCGCGACCGCGCACATCCAGCCCCTCCACCTGGAAGGGGACGACATGGTCATCGCCGGCGAAATCAAACTGGCCGAGGGCGGCTGCAGCTTCTGCCATGGCTTTCACTCCTAGTTTTCAGAGCGATGGGCCAGCGTGCCCTTCGCTCACGCGGTCGCGAGTTTGTGACTCGCGACGTCCGATTATGGTTCAGATCGCGCCCAGGCACCAAGCAAGAATCGACTTCTGCGCATGAAGACGGTTTTCCGCCTCATCGAAGACCACAGATTGCGGACCGTCGATCACTTCGTCCGTCACTTCCTCACCGCGATGGGCGGGCAGGCAATGCATGAACAATGCATCATTGCCGGCTTTGGCCATCAAGGCCGCGTTGACCTGATAAGGCTGGAAGACATTGTGACCCCGGGCCCGATGTTCCTGATTCATGGAGACCCAGGTATCGGTCACCACGCAATCGACGCCGGCGACCGCACGGTCGGCATCATGGCAGAGCATGATTTCGGCGCCCTCATTGCGGGCCCAGTTCAGATAGTGATCCTTGGGCTCGGAGCCAAGGGGTACGGCCATGTTCATGCGGTAGCCGAAACGCGCGGCCCCCTCGACCAGCGAATGCAGCACATTGTTGCCGTCGCCGGTCCAGGCGATGGTCTTGCCCTTGATCGGGCCGCGGTGCTCTTCGAAGGTCATGATGTCGGCCATGATCTGGCAAGGATGGGTGTCATCCGTCAGCGCATTGATCACAGGCACGGTCGCATGCTCGGCAAGCTCGACCAGCCGCGAATGTTCGGTGGTGCGGATCATGATCGCATCGACATAGCGCGACAGCACCTTGGCGGTGTCGCCGATCGTCTCGGCGCGGCCGAGCTGCATCTCGGTGCCGGACAGGAACAGCGTTTCGCCGCCGAGCTGGCGCATGCCGACGTCGAAGGAGACGCGGGTGCGCGTCGACGGCTTCTCGAAGATCATCGCCAGCATCTTGCCGGCGAGCGGCTTGTCGCCCTTGCCGGCCTTGAAGGCCTGCTTGCGGGCGAGCGCATCGTTCATGATGGTTCTGAGATCGGCTGATGTGACCGCCGAAAGATCGAGGAAATGTTTAGGAGCCATAGTCTTCTTACCTGTGCTGCGCCCGAAGGCGGCAATCTCGTCAAGCCGTCTTCTTGACCTTGGAGGCGCGAATGCTCTCGGCGGCGCGCTCGATGCGGGCAAGGCCCTCGCGGGCTTCCTCGGCGGTGACCACGAGGGGCGGAAGAAGGCGGATGACATTGTCGCCGGCGGGCACGCCGAGCAGATGGGCGGCGCGGATCGCCTGCAGCAGTTCGGCTGAGGGAACGGCAGCCTTGACGCCGAGCAACAGCCCCTCGCCTCTGATATCTTCGATCACATCGGGATAACGATCCTTCAGTGAGGCGAGGCCCTGGCGGAAGACCAGTGCGACGTCGCGCACATGCTGGAGGAAGCCATCGGCAAGGATGATGTCGAGCACGGCGCTGCCGACGGCCATGGCGAGCGGATTGCCGCCATAGGTCGAGCCATGCGTGCCGGCCTTCATGCCGGAGGCGGCCTCTGATGTGGCAAGGCAGGCGCCGAGCGGGAAACCGCCGCCGATGCCCTTGGCGACAGCCATGATGTCGGGGGTCACGCCCGCCCATTCATGGGCGAAGAGCTTGCCGGTGCGGCCGATGCCGGTCTGGACCTCGTCGAGGATCAACAGCAGGCCGTTGTCGTCGCAGAGCTGGCGGAGCGCCTTCATGAACTCGGTGGTGGCAGGACGGACACCGCCCTCGCCCTGCACCGGCTCGATGAGAATTCCAGCCGTGGCATCGGTGATCGCGGCGCGGACCGCTTCGATGTCGCCGAAAGCCACCTGATCGAAACCCGGCGCCTTGGGGCCGAAGCCTTCGAGATATTTCTCTTGGCCGCCGGCAGCGATCGTCGCCAGCGTCCGTCCGTGGAAGGCGCCTTCGAAGGTGATGATATGGAAGCGCTCGGGATGGCCCTTGGAAAACTGATAGCGGCGCGCCGTCTTGATCGCGCATTCGAGCGCCTCGGCACCCGAATTGGTGAAGAACACCTTGTCGGCGAAGGTGGCGTCCGTCAGCCGTTTTGCCAGACGTTCCTGACCGGGGATCTCATAGATGTTCGACAGGTGCCAGACCTTGTCGGCCTGCTCCTTCAGTGCGCCCACGACATGCGGATTGCTGTGGCCGACTGACGTGACGGCAACGCCAGCGCCGAAATCGAGATATCGCTCGCCGCTTTCGGTGATCAGCCACACGCCCTCGCCTCGCTCGAACCGCAGCGGGGCACGAGAATAGGTGTCATAAAGCGGCGCGGCTTCAGCCATGGCGCGATCTCCATCAAGTTGCCGGGCAATGACTCCGGCTAAGGAAACCAGGCCCGAAAAATCAAAAATGCCGCCTTGCGGCGGCGAGGGGCACTATTTCCTTTTCGCGCTGCAATGTCAACAAAACTGCGCCCTTAGCGTATGCAGCAAGGGTGTACAGCGGCATTTTCAGTCTTCAACAGGCATTATTGCAGAAATGCCACGCAGAGGCAGCAAGTTGGGGAAAACTACGAATTCGATTCATCCGGATTCATGCGACTCTTGTCACGGAGTCAGCCTCACACTAGGTTAAAGATCAATTACTAGACTGCATGCGGCGGAACTAGTCACCAAAATTGATCAAGCGTTTCTTGTTTCGGAGCTCCCGGGACAACGGTGAGGGATTCTGCCATCACCAACGCAAAAGGTGGAGACAGGGCATGAACTGGACAGACGAGCGGGTCGAGAAACTCAAGAAACTTTGGGCCGAAGGACTGAGCGCCAGCCAGATCGCTGCGCAGCTTGGCGGAGTCAGCAGAAATGCGGTCATCGGCAAAGTGCACCGGCTGAGCCTTCCGGGCCGTGCCAAGGCCGGCGGCACCAACACCGCCGCACGAACGCCGAAGCGCAATACGTCGGCGCCGCGCGCGCCGAACTACGCCTCACGGGTCGCCACGCGCACCGTTACCCGCCAGCAGGGCGCGACCATGCTGAAGGAAGAGATCGAGATCGAAACGATCGAGGAAATGGAATACGTGCCGAGAGGCAACGTGGTCGTGCCGATTTCCCGACGCCTCGGCCTGACGGAACTGACCGAACGCACCTGCAAGTGGCCGGTCGGCGATCCGCTGAAGGACGACTTCCATTTCTGCGGCTGCGAATCCCCCGACAATTCGCCCTATTGCAGCTATCACCAGAAGCTTGCCTACCAGCCGGTCAACGAACGCCGCCGGGCAGCCGCGCGGGCCAGCTGAGCGGGCTGACCATCGTTAGAATGCAGAAACGGGCCGAGTGGCCCGTTTTTTTGTTGCTGGATGGAAGCTCAGGTTTTCCTCCGTCATGCTCGGCCTTGTGCCGAGCGCAGATCCTCGGCACGAGGCCGAGGATGACGTCGCGGTTTTGCCAGGGATTTGTCAGCAACTCAAATGGAAGCCCTCAGGCTTCCATCGAATAACCGGCGCCGCGGACGGTGCGGATGACGTCCTGCATGTTGGAAAAATTCAGCGCCTTGCGCAGGCGGCCGACATGGACGTCGACGGTGCGCTCGTCGACATAGATATCGT
The DNA here is from genome assembly GCF_023006465.1 of Rhizobium sp. PRIMUS64. NCBI lineage: Bacteria > Pseudomonadati > Pseudomonadota > Alphaproteobacteria > Hyphomicrobiales > Rhizobiaceae > Rhizobium > Rhizobium sp. PRIMUS64. Next base: position 8,995 of record NZ_JALBGX010000182.1, read on the forward strand.
GGCCCCAGACGCCGTCCAGAAGCTGCGAGCGGGAGAAGACCCGACCCGGTGACGACATCAGGAATTCCAACAGGCGGAATTCGGTGGGGCCGAGGCGGACTTCGCGGGTCTTGCGATGGACGCGATGGGTCTCGCGGTCGAGCTCGATGTCACCGCATTTCAGCACCGTCGACAGCACCTCGGGGCGGGCGCGGCGCAGCATCGCCTTGACGCGGGCAACGAGCTCGGGGGTCGAGAAGGGCTTAACGACATAATCGTCGGCGCCCGTCGACAATCCGCGAACACGCTCGCTCTCTTCGCCGCGCGCCGTCAGCATGATGATCGGCAGGCGCTCGGTTTCCGGCCGCATGCGCAGACGCCGGCAGAGCTCGATGCCGGAGACGCCGGGCAGCATCCAATCAAGGATGAGAAGATCGGGCGTGCGCTCCTGAAGCCGCATTTCGGCTTCGTCGCCACGAAGGATGGTATCGACCTCGAAGCCTTCCGCTTCGAGATTGTAGCGAAGAAGCACGCTGAGGGCTTCCTCGTCTTCAACAACTGCAACTCTCGGGATCATGCGTGTCGGTCTCCTCGCGCATGATCCTTAAATCGGGGGTGATTTAAGCAATGCATCCTGCGCAAATTCAGAAATTGGCTGCGACCTCTTTGCGCGCCCGGACGGGCGCGCACGCAATTGACTGGTCCGGGCGACTGGCCCGGGCGGCTATTCCGTCACCGCGCCGACGGTGTTGGCGCTGTCGTCCTTCGGACGGTCGCCTTCCGGCTGCGCGCCTGTCGTCATGTAGAAGATCGTCTCGGCGATGTTGGTGGCGTGGTCGCCGATACGCTCGATGTTCTTGGCGCAGAAGAGAAGATGCGTGCAGCTGGTGATGTTGCGCGGATCTTCCATCATGTAGGTCAGGAGCTCGCGGAACAGCGAGGTGTACATCGCGTCGATCTCGTTGTCGCGTTCGCGGATCGCATTCGCCTTGTCTGCGGAACGATTGGTGTAGACGTCGAGCACTTCCTTGAGCTGGACGAGCGCCAGCTCGGACAGATGCTCGAGGCCGCGGGCAAGCTTGCGGGGAACGCCGGTGCTTTGGACGGCGATGACGCGCTTGGCGGTGTTCTTGCCGAGGTCGCCGACACGTTCGAGATCGGCGGCGATGCGGATCGAACCCATGATTTCGCGCAGGTCCGAAGCCATCGGCTGACGGCGGGCGATGGTGACGATCGCCTTGTCGCCGATTTCGCGTTCGGCGTGATCGAGGATCACATCGTCCGAAATGACCTTCTGCGCCAGCGCGGTATCGCCGTTGACGAGGGCGCGCACGGCTTCGCTGACCATCTGCTCGGCCAGGCCGCCCATTTCGGAAATCCGCCTGGACAGGAACTTCAAATCATCATCATAGGCAGAAAAAATATGTGTCGATGCCATGGGGCTTTATCCTCGAATAACGGGAAGGCTTCGCGTCGCCAAAATCAGCCGAAACGGCCCATGATGTAGTCCTGGGTACGCGGATCGTCGGGATTGGTGAACATCTTGTCGGTGTCGTTCTCCTCGACGAGGTTGCCGAGGTGGAACATTGCGGTGCGCTGCGAGACGCGCGCGGCCTGCTGCATGGAGTGGGTGACGATGACGATCGTGTAGTTCTCGCGCAGCTCGTGGATCAGCTCCTCGACCTTGGCAGTGGCGATCGGGTCGAGCGCCGAGCAGGGTTCGTCCATCAGGATGACTTCAGGGCTGACGGCAACGGCACGGGCAATGCAGAGGCGCTGCTGCTGACCGCCCGACAGGCCGGTGCCGGATTCGTGCACGCGGTCCTTGACTTCGTTCCAGAGACCGGCGCGCTGCAGGCTGGTCTCGACGATCTGGTCGAGATCGGCCTTCGACTTGGCAAGGCCATGGATGCGCGGGCCGTAGGAGACGTTTTCGTAGATCGTCTTCGGGAACGGGTTCGGCTTCTGGAAGACCATGCCGACGCGGGCGCGAAGTTCGACGACGTCGATATCGGGATCATAAATATCGTCGGTATCAAGCGTGATCTTGCCGGTGACGCGGCAGCCGTCGATCGTGTCGTTCATGCGGTTGAGGCTGCGCAGGAAGGTCGACTTGCCGCAGCCGGACGGGCCGATCAGGGCGGTTACGGTGTTTTCGCGGACGTTCAGGTTCACATCGAAAAGCGCGCGCTTCTCGCCGTAATAAACCGAGACATCCTTTCCGATCATCTTATACGGGACGTTGCTCATCTTCTGATCCAGCGCCTTTTCAACTGCAGCTTCCGTCAACATATTCATAATGTTTAACTCCGTTTACCAGCGGCGCTCGAAGCGACGACGCAAGAGGATGGCGCCCATGTTCATGACGATCAGGAACAGGAGCAGGACGATGATGGCACCCGAAGTACGCTCAACGAAGGCACGTTCGGCCTCGTTGGCCCACATATAGACCTGTACGGGCAGAGCCGTCGAGGGATCGAGCGGCGTCGTCGGCGCGTTGGCGACGAAGGCGACCATGCCGATCAAGAGCAGCGGCGCGGTTTCGCCGAGCGCGTGCGCCAGGCCGATGATCGTGCCGGTGAGGATGCCGGGCATGGCGAGCGGCAGAACGTGGTGGAACACCATCTGCATCTTCGAAGCGCCGAGG
>NZ_JALBGX010000183.1:0-11527 GCF_023006465.1 Rhizobium sp. PRIMUS64
CGCCATCGCCGTCGGCATGGCCGGCGACCTGACGCTTGATGCCGGCAGCGGCGGGAGCGTCGATATCGACACGCTGCTTGCCGCAGGCGCGCTCCTCATCGATGCCGGTCGTTTCCAGGCCGACAATGTCAGCGGCCACGGAGCCGTTACCATCACCGCCGATACATCGGTCACCGGCCAGCTCCTTGGCGCGGGCGACGTCTCGGTCACGGGTCCGGCCATTCAGGCCGGCGCCATCGTCTCCGGTGTCGATTTTGCCGCCACCGCCCAGTCGACCAATGGCGACATCGCGCTGGGGCAGACCGGCGATCTCACGCTCAAGGCGACGGCCACCGATATCAGCGCCGGCAACCTGCTTGCCGCCGGAAGTGTCGATGCTAGCGCAGCGGGTGATGTCAGCGCCAATGTCGTTGCCCATCAGGACATGACGATCGTTGCCGGCGGCTCGATCGATCTTACCGGCCAGTCGCTTGCCGCCGGCAACGCCAGCCTCTCGGCGCGGGATATCACCGTCGATACTCTCGTTTCCGGCCTCGACTTCGCGGCCACCGCTGCATCCGCCGGCACGCTGAAGCTCCAGCAGACCGGCAGCATGAGCCTTGCTGCCAAAAGCGGTTCGATCACGGCCGGCAACGCCCTACTGAGCAGCGGCGCTCTTTCAGCCAGCGCAAGCCAGAATATTGCCTATAACAAGCTCCAGAGCCTCAGCAGCGCTGCGCTCACGGCGTCGGGCGGCCAGATCAGCTACGGCAATCCCACCCGCACCGCCGGCAACCTGACGCTCACCACGACCAATATCGATCTCTCCAATGGCCGGGCGAGCAACATTGCCACCGGCGGTACGCTGACGCTGAACGCCGCAAGCGCCAACCTTGCCAACAGCAGCCTCACTCTCGGCGGCCTGGCTCTCGATCTCTCCGGCACGGCCGATCTCAGCGGCGCCCGGGTCAATGCCATTACGACTGCCGGCGGTTCGGGCGATATCGCCATCAAGGCGCGTGGTCTTACCACGACGGCCGGCACCGCGCTGCTCGCCGCCAACGACCTGACGCTGACACTGCCGTCGCTGACCAATGCCGGGCAACTGGCAGCCGGCAACGATCTCACATTCAACATTGCCGATAACTTCACCAACAGCGCCACGGGCCTCGCCTATGCCGGCAACGACGCCAGCCTCTTCGTCGGCGGCGTGCTCACCAACAATCAGGGCGCCATCCTCGCCAACCATGACCTTCAGATCGCCGGGGTGGCGGCCGGGCTGAGAAACACTGAAGTCACCAATATTTCCGGTCTCATCCAGGCCGGAAACGACATGTCGATCCTGACCAGCAACCTGACCAACCAGCGGGCCGCCACGCCGCAATGGACGACCGGGACGCTGGTGTCTTCAGGCGTCGTCAGCGGTTTCACGCTGAATCCCGTTGCCGCCGGCCTGCCGTTCGGTTACCTCGAGACCGCAGATCAGAACATGTACCAGCTCTATGCGGGCGTGGATCCGGGGCTGTGGCAGGATTATCAGCCGCTGCTCTGGTCGAAGGCGACGCTTGCCGACGGCACGACTTACCGCGCCTGGACCTGGATCTCAGCCGACGGACCGGAGAAGGTCGGGCCGATCATCGACTGGATCAGGGACCGGGTGCCGAGGGACGCGAACGGCAATCCCGTTGTCGATCCCAACAATCCGTCGCGCTATTTCATCGTCGACGAGGTGAATTTCAGCGGCTCGGACGAAAGCACCACCTACTCATGGGATTGGTCGTCCCATCTCAGCCAGTCAGTCTACGAGGACCGCTTGGTCGGCACGCTCAGCCCGGAAGCGACGATCCGGGCGAGCCGCAACCTTTCGATCGACGCCACGAATCTCAGCAATGCCTACAGCTCGATCGAGGCCGGCGGCAACGCGACGCTGAAGGGCTCAACGCTGACCAATACCGGCGTGAGCCTGTTTCGCACGACGACGACGACCTGCCAGGCGCAGGGCGCCTGCACGGCCTATGATGCCAATGGCAACGCCAATCCCTCGAAGAACATCGCCAACGGCACGACGATCGTCAGCTCCGTCCAGGCGATCGGCGGCGTCTCGGCCAACATCAAGGCGGGCGGTGCCCTCTCCGTCAACTTCGGCAGCGTCAACAATACGTCTGCGGCCGGCTCGATGGCAGGCGGCGCCAGCCTGGCGGCATCAAGCAATCCCGGCGATCCGCTTTCAGCGCTCAACGGCCTGACCGCCGGCGGTGCGTTGTTCAATGTCAACGCGGCGCTCGGCGGCGTCACCGCCAATGGCGGCACCCTGCTTACCGGGCTCGGCAATATCGCCGACCGCATCCGCGTCGACGGCAAAGCCCTTGAGGCCGCCGCCAAACCGCAATCGGGTGGCGTCGACGGGAACATACCCCACCAGATATTCCTGTTCGAAACCCGCGGCGACTTCCTCGATGTCAGCAAGTTCTACGGCTCCGGCTATTTCATGCGCGAGATCGGCTACGTGCCGGAGACGACGGTTCCGTTTCTGGGCGATGCCTATTTCGAGAACCAGCTGATCGACACGCAGTTGCGGCAGCTTGTCGGCGAGGGGCTCGGCAGAAGCACCTTCATCGCCGGCAATGACGCCATCGAGCAGATGAAGACGTTGCTCGACAACGGCGTCACCTATGCCCAGGATAACGGCCTGGCTGTCGGCCAAGGGCTTACTCCCGAGCAGGCGGCGGCCCTCACCAACTCGATCGTCCTCTACCAGTGGCAGACTGTCGACGGCATCCAGGTGCTTGCTCCTGTCGTCTACGTCGCCGCCGCCGACCGGCAGAAGCTTAGCGGCGCCGGCGCCGTCATGGCGGGCGGCTCGGTCGATATGAATGTCGGCAATCTCGACAATTCCGGTCTGATCGCATCCGCTGGCGGCCTTACCGTCTCCGGCAGCTCCATCCAGGGCAGCGGCACGTTCCTGTCGCGCGGCGACACGGCGCTCAATACCACCAACGGCATCGCGCTGGCGGCCCAGACGATGACGATCGGCGGCCAGAACCTCGTCAATACCTATGCCGGCGTGACGGCAGGCGGCAATCTGCTGCTTGCCGGCGGCAGCGGGGATCTCGCCCTCACGGGCGTCAAGGTCAATGCCACAGGCAACGCCTCGCTCACCGGCAAAAACGTGACGCTGGCTGCAGCCAAGGTTGACAACGCAGGCCAGCAGAATGCCACCGGCACCCAGGTCGCCAGCGGTAAGGCTCTGTCGATCAAGGCAACCGACAATGCCAACGTCATCGGCAGTTCCGCCAAGGCGGGAACGACGCTTGACGTGACCGCCGACAAGGGCTCGGTGGCCGTCGTCTCGACCGATGTCGCCCGCAACAACCAATCCGGCTACACCAGGACCCTCTCCACCGACCAGCAGCAATCGCAGCTTTCCGCCGGCACGAACACAACGATCAAGGCCGGCGACGACATCCTGCTCTCTGGCTCCTCCATCCAGGGTGGTGACAATGTCGCGCTGAATGCCGGCGACGATATCAATATCACTGCCGCGCAGGAACAATCGGCCTCAACTTTTGGCAAGAAGTCCGCCTCGTCGATCACCCATGTCGGTTCGGAGATATCGGCCGGCGGCGATCTCTCGGTCACCGCAGGCAATGGCAGCGGCGATCACGACCTCAACATCGTCGGCAGCAAGCTCGCCGCTGACGGCAAGGTCGGTCTCAAGGCCGACGGCGACGTAACGATCGCCGAAGCCACCGACACCGCAACCCTCGACGCCAAGCTCAGCACCAAGGGCGGGTTCCTCGGCAGCAGCGAGAAGACGACTACGCATCTGGAAACGACGACGGCCGTCGGCTCCGCCATCATAGGCGGCGGCGGTGTGGACATCACGTCGGGCAAGGACACGGCGGTCTCGGCCTCGAAGATCGAGGCCGGCAACGAGACCGCCGCCGCAGACCTGAACATCACCACCGGCGGCGACCTCGCCATCGCATCCGGCAAGGACACCAGCGCCAAGGATGACAAGGGGTCGCGCAGCGGCTTCCTGTCCAAAGGCTCGTCCAGCTACAAAAGCTACGACGAAACGACCGTCGGCTCGCAACTGAGCGCCACCGGTGACATCAATCTCGACGCAGGCAAGGCAGCAGTCATTGCCGGTTCAAACGTCGATGCCGACGGCTCGATTAATGTGGCGGCCAACAGTGTCTCGATCATCGGGGCGCAGGAGGCGCACGAACTCGAGGAGCAGCGCAAGAAATCAGGCTTCGGCGTAGGCGGCGGCGGCGGCTTCATTTCGATCTACGGCAGCCAGCAGAACAAGGGCGCACAGTCCTCGACCCTCAATGTCGGCTCCGCACTTTCCGCCGGCGAGGACGTCAACCTGACAGCCCGGGCAACCGACCTGAACATCATGGGCTCGTCCGTCGATGCCGAGCGCGACATCAACCTGTCTGCCAAGCGCGACGTCAACGTCACACCAGGGGCAGAAGGCTTCTCGCAGTCCGAGCAGGAGAAGAAGTCCGGCTTCGGCCTCTCCTTCTCTGCCGGCAATGGCGGCATCTCCATAGGCATCGGCGCGCAGACGAGCAAGGACAGCTCGTCCCAGCAGTCGGATACCAATGCGGCTTCGACGCTGTCCGCCGGCCGCGATCTCAACATCTCGGCCGGCAATAATGTCAATCTGCAGGCCGCGCAGGCCTCGGCCGAGCGCGACGCCAATCTGTTCGCTGCCAACGACATCAATCTTCTGTCGGCTGCGGACGAGACCAACTACGAGGAGATCCACGAGAAGACCTTTGCCGGCGTGACCCTCAGCGTCTCCAGTCAGGTGAGCCAAGCGGCCAGCAGCATCATGAACTCGGCCGAACGCCTTGCCGGCGACAGTCGCGTCAACGCGGTCACCAACACCACGATCGCAGCCCTCGGCTTCTACCAAGGCTACAAGAACCTCAAGGATGCCTATCAGCAGTTGACGAGCGCCGATCCTAAAGCGAAAGGTCTCAATTTCTCGGTCTCGCTGTCGGCCGGCGTCAACCATCAGGAAAACAGCTCGTCCTCATCATCCTCGACGCCCGTCGTCGCCGATATCCACGCCGGCCGCTCGATCACCCTGGAGGCGCAGAACGGCTCGATCACCAGCGATGGTGCGCAGATCGCGGCCGGCTACGACAAGTTCGGCCTGCCCACAAACTCCGATGATCCGCTGGCCGGCGACATCGTCCTGTCGGCGAAGAATGGCAATATCAATCTCAATGCAGCGACGGGCACGTCCGATACATCAAGCCAGAACTCCTCCTACAGCGTCGGCGTTGGCGTCAAATGGGAGTGCGGCACGAAGTCGAAGTGCGTACCTGACGTCGGCGTCAACGGATCTTACGGCAAGGGCAATGACGGCACGACCGGGCTGACGAATTACAACACCCATGTCAACGGCACCGGCGACGTCACCATTCTCACCAATGACCTCACTCTGAGAGGCGCCACCGTCACCGGCAATTCGGTGACCGTCGATGTCCGCAATCTGACGGTCGAAAGCCTGGTGGACACGGCGACTGCAGAGGCTCGCCAGCTCAACCTCTCCGGCTCGATCGGCACGGACGGCTTCAGCGCCTCCGGCGCGACGCAGAAGGCGGCGGGCGATGCCGCCATCGTTTCCGAGCAATCCGGCATCCACGCAGGAACAGGGGGGCTCGATCTAATCGTCGACAAGAAGACGACGCTCGTGGGCGGCCTACTCACCAGCCAAGCGCCTGCGGAACTGAATCATCTCGAAACCGGCACGCTCGAAGTTTCCGACGTCGATACCCATTCGCGCTGGAAGGCCGACACCTATGGCGCCTCGATTGGCTCCGGCGGCTTGAGCCTCGCAAAGGTGAACGACGGAGAGAGCGAAACCGGCAAGGCCTATTCGGCCATCGGCGGCAACATCGGCATCACCGTCACCGATCCCGAGCACCAGACGCAGGATATCGGCACGATCCGCCGCGACACTGACAATACCAACACCTCGCTGCCCGGACTGCCGGACCTGCAGAGCATCCTGCGCGATCAGTACAAGACGCAGGCCGATCTGCAGGAAGCGCAGAAGACCATGGCGGGCTTAGTCGGTGACATTGCCAGCGAACTCTACAAGCAAGCTATTCGGAACCAAGACCAAGCCGGAATGGACTATTGGAAGGAAGGCGGCGCAGGTCGTGCGCTGCTGCATGCCATCGGTGGCGGTATCCTTGGTGGCGTCAATGGTTGGGAGGGGGCGATCAAAGCCGCTCTGGGCGGTGCTGCGACTACATTGATGGCGCCGGCCATCGCCGAGCTCGTCAAGGGCATGCTCAAGGGAACAAAATACGAAGGAACGCCCGAAGGCGACGCGCTTGCCAAGCTGATCGGCGCAACCCTTTCGGCTGGTGTTGGCGTAGCGGTCGGTGGCGCTGAAGGCGCCGGATACGGTGCGGCGAACTATCAGTACAACTATCTCAAACACGCTGAAATCGAGTTGGGAGACAAGCTGAGAGCGGAATGTACCGGGGGTGATGATAAAGCCTGCGTGCAACTGGATCAGTTGCACGAGATCGACGAGGCACGCGACGATCAGTTGGAAGCTTGCGAAGGAAATTCATCGGCCGCTTGTGAAAAAGCTCGTTACGACGTCCGACAGGCAGCTGCCGAAATGTTCGAAGCTATCGCAACCGCCGACGGTCCCGTCAGCCTTGTCGACCAATTCATGATGATGAGAACTATCTCACAGGCTGTTGCTTATTTCGATCCTAAAGACCCTAATCAAGGCAGCATAACTGCTGCGCAATGGGACATCCTGAAGTCGAATGATGTTGACGCTGCCGTGGGCGTGTTGGCGGAAGCATTCAGGAAGGGTGACACCCAGGGGATGGTGCTTGGTTATCAGATCTTAGTTTTGAATAAATCCATCGCTGGCTTGCTAATCGCGGTGGATGCAGCCGGTGTTCCCGGTAGCAGTTACAAAGGTTCGGTCAAGACCATCACAGCGTCGAATGGTACGGTGGTCAAGGTGCCGGAGGGTTATCAGTCCCTGTCCGCCTCAGAAGCCGCCTTCACCGACGTGGTCGGTCTGCCCACAGGATTCGTCCGAGTGCGCGACGTAGACGGAAATGTTGTTTTTGCCGGGCCAAACGGAGCAATCTATAATGACGTAGCGGCTGCTCAAAAAGCTGCCGCTACTCCAGTCCCAAAACCGCTAAGTTTTGCCAACGAAGCTAAGTTAGACGTCCATTTCGAGAAGCATGGAGCAGAATTTGGAGTAAATAGCTCGAGTGAATATCTGCAGGTGGGAAGGGATATTCAGCGTTACGGTGAGAAGGTCGAATATTTGTACAAAGGCGAATTGCGAGAGGGTTATGTGCAATTCATGGGCAATACCTCGAAAGGGAAGGCAAAATTCGGCTTCGTTGGGACGAACGCGAACGGCGACATCACTACGATTCACGTAGAAAGCGGAAATAGCTTTTGGAAAATGCTAAATGGAGATCCAATGGACAAAACGATAAGGCCAATAAATTGATTTATTCTGCGCTAATCGAGAAAATAGGAAATGATATCGAAGAAGAGGTTTCAGTCCTCATTTGTGAGGAGAGGCTAACTTGCTTCGCGAGTTATATGCCGTATCCAATACATGTCGGAGAAGTATATCAAGTAGAACTAGTTGCGGTTGTGTTGAATGAGTATATTATTGAAGAATCTAACGATGAATTGCCGTCAATTTTTCGGACGGGAACAGACTACTCATACTTATTGACTGGCGTGTTGGGCGACGGAAATATTAACTGTAGATCAATAACTTTTTTTGATGACGTTCTCTCTGAGGATTTTGGGTTTCTCCGCGGAAAAATGGTTTCGTGGAAAGTGGATCGACTCGATATTTGTTTCTTGGAATAATATAGTACTCGCTACAAAGGCCACGGCGATCTCGACAATTCCGGCCTGATCGCATCCGCTGGTGGCCTTGCCGTCTCCGGCAGCTCCATCAAGGGCAGCGGCACGTTACTGTCACGTGGCGACACGGCGGCTCAATGCCACCAACGGCATCACGCTGGCGGCCCACGATGACGATCGCTGGCCAGAACCTCGTCAACACCAATGCAGGAGTGACGGCAAGCGGCACTCTGCAGCTTGCCGGCGGCAGCGGCGATCTGGCGCTGAAGGGCGTCAAGGTCAATGCCACAGGCAACGCCTCGTAACCGCTGTTCCGGCCCCACGTTGCCCTCGCCATCCTAATCTGTGATCTTCTTTCCATGGACGAGCAATGGAAGTTTCTCCATGGAGACTACATCGGAGCTTCTCACAACCAGGAAGTCTGGACGTGAGCTTCAACGTAAGCGGCATCGGTTTAACGGCGCTGCGTAGCGTAGCGCCAAAGCCGGGCTGTTTCTTGCGCAGAGGGCGAAAGTGTTTCCCTTTGTGAGGTCTTTTTCCCGTAACCGGTGTTCCGCTCCCACGTTGACGTCGCGGCCCAAATGAACTCAAACTTGATCTGAAAGAGTTGCGCGAGATGGTGATCCGATGAATATCGCCCCTATTCGCTTCACCAAGATCGGCCGCGAACTCAGGCTCATAAAGGCTGGGTATGAAGGGGGTGTGGTTCCTGAAGCTCGCGACGGCTGGTATTGGTGGTTACGCACGTCGGCAGGTCGGTTCGCGGGCTCCGCCGGAACCATTGAAGGAGCAAAAAGCTCCCTCGGCTTCTTGATCCACAAAATCGAGAATGGCGAAGACCCAACCTGGAGGCTGGTCTGACCATCGCTTAGGCTGCCGTATCTAAAAAAAATGGCAGCCTAAGCCAGGGGAAATCTGATCCCGCCTTCCGTGTTGTCGCTTGATCATTGATGTTCGGCCTCAGCTCGAAATCAGTGCTCACGTTATCAACGCAAAACCTCATCTGAACCGAAGTCTTCTGACTAACTGTGCCCACCTCATTCGCAGTGAATTTGGCTCAAGTTCAGACCGGGTTGCCAGCATGAAATCGGGTAACGGTACGTTTGGCATGTTGTCATAGGCTTTAAGGATGGTCTCCAGTGGCGTCAGGGTCTGGTCGCGGTCCCAATAGACGATCTTCAACCATGTGGCCGCACGCTCATATTGGCCGACTCCCAACCATGTTTCCTCGAGATTGGCCCGCAACATTCGCTGCCCGGCCTCCAACAGGTCATTGTCGCCAAATCGCGCCCGCCCTAATTTTTTCAGACAGAGCGCATAGGCAAACGCCCGTGGCTTTAATGTTGTTTTGAGTGATGGGTTTTTCGGCTTTAGATGTCGCTCATATTCTTCGACTGCGGTGTCGTATTGACCAGCCTGGAGGCTGAACGCCATGAAATCGTCAAGAGTTCCGTCGACGAGCAGTCTCCGTGAACTATACGGCAGGCCCTTGATTTCCTGAGGAACGAAACGTTGGAGCTTGTAGTCAAACTTGTCGACACCGAGTACTTTGGTAAAGCCGGTTCGCATGTATTCAATCTCTGCATCCTGAGCGGTTTTCCACGATGCTTCGTCGTTTCCTTCACCGTGCATCCAGCGACCAAGGGCCTTAGCCCAGTGCAAAGTCCTGCGGTGGGAACAGGGAAAAGGACCAAACCTTTCCTCTTCTTTTCCCTCGATGGCCTTGTCCAACCATCGGAGCGCCCGTGGAAGAACGGGTGCTATTTGCTTGTCATGACGCACCAGCCAGGCTGAGATAACATCGTTGATCTCATGCACCGCAACATTCCCCATCGGCATCGCGGGATCGTATTCGGCACGAAGTGCGCGGGCGATAGTGCCGCCCATCACCTCCCGCGTTCGAATGGGATTGAATTTTTTCAAAGCTGTCTCCGCTTATTGGGAATGGTTCGAAACCTTCGCTGGCACCGAGTTCTTGGGCTGTGATCGCCTTTCCATGGACGAGCAATGGGAGTTTCACTGTAAGCGGCGTGCCGCTCGCACCTTGACTGAATCTTATAGGCTATGTCGGTATTGGACGCGGCAACTCGCGCCAACAGATGACATTGCGACAGGGGCAAATAGTAAGAGAAAACAATTGACGTTGTAACAAAGAGGCCCGTCTATGCCAGCAAAAATTACGGCTACGTGCCTATGTCGAGCGGTTCAGATTTCGTGTGGCAATCCAGTGGGGCCTGGCGGTTATTGTCATTGCGAAGATTGCAGAAAATCCACAGGGAGCGCCTTCGGGGTTAACATTCCATTTGAGATGAGCGAATTTCGCGTTGTTTGTGGTGAAGTTGGCGCATTTACAAAGAGTACGGATGCTGGCAATGAGCTGACCCGACATTTTTGCGTGAACTGCGGATCGCCGCTATACGGCACTTCGCCTCAGTATCCGGGGCGAGTCTACGTTAGAGCGGGTGTCATCGATCAGCCAACTTTGCTTGAAGAGCGTGGCGTCGAACTGGAGAGAGTGAAATGCTCGTCAATCGACGATGTTTTGTATTTTCTATTTTCGGACATAACGCATGACATGGCTTCCAGCCATGCGGCCACGCATGGCAAGCCAGGCACGGAATTCAGAAGGCTTATGTTTCAGGAGCAGCTTAGGCTATTTGGAACTCGCGTCAAAGGAATGGCGGCTAAAAAGAGAATTGGAAATCGAGGAAGTCTTGCGTAAGCCGTACAACGACGGAATCACCTGATCTCAAATGCGATACCAAGTACCCTCAATCACGCATGCGCTTCCCTGCCGCGATAGACCTCCGGATCAGGGATCGGAACCGCGGCGATCAGCGCTCTTGAGTAATCATCCCTCGGGTTCTCGAAGATGTCCCGCCGTGTGCCGGTTTCGATGATGCGGCCGGCGCGCATGACGGCGACGTTATGGGACATGCGCTCGACCACCGCCATGTCGTGGGAGATGAACAGATAGGCGAGCCCCATCGTTTCCTGCAGTTCGAGCAGCAGTTCGAGCACGCGGGCGCGGACGGAGACGTCAAGCGCTGCGACGCTCTCATCGGCGACGATCAGCTTGGGCTCCAGCGCCAGCGCCCGGGCAATGCAGATGCGCTGGCGCTGGCCGCCTGAAAATTCGTGCGGGTAGCGCGTCGCCGCATCAGGCGTCAGGCCGACCCGGCGCAGCAGTTCTGCGACGCGGTCCTGCCGTTCGCTGTGGTTGCCGATACCGTGGATGACCATCGGTTCGCCGATCGCCTTGCCGACGGCCATGCGCGGGTCGAGCGAGGCATAGGGATCCTGGAAGATCATCTGCGCCGAGCGGCGCACGGGCCGCATCTCACGCTGGCTGAGCCCGGCGATGTCACGGCCGTCGATCAGGACGTTGCCCTTGAAGGGGATGAGACCGAGCACGGCCTTGCCCGTCGTCGATTTGCCGGAGCCGCTTTCGCCGACGAGGCCGAGCGTTTCACCCGGCAGGATATCGAAGGAAACGCTGTTCACGGCTGCAACCGGCGGCTTGCCCTTGAAAAACCGGCTTGCGGCATTGCCATAGGTGACGGTGAGGTCGCGCACGTTCAGCACCGGCGTGCGGTGCGGATGCAGCGTTTCGACGGCGCGCTGGGTGATGCGCGGCGGACGGTCGGTG
>NZ_JALBGX010000184.1:0-11463 GCF_023006465.1 Rhizobium sp. PRIMUS64
GGTGGAAGGACCTGGGCGACTATCGCCACGCTCCTTCAGACGGCGAAGATGAACAACGTGGACCCGCAGGCTTGGCTCACCCAAACACTTGAGCGGATCGCCAACGGCTGGTCGAGCAGCGATCTCGATGCACTCATGCCGTGGAATTACGCGCGCTGAACGGTCTCAGCTTGCCGCTTACCCTGCAGCGTCCGGTTCATCCGCTCGACACGGCCTTTGGCCTGGCTGGAGTTTGCACAGAGAATCTCGATATTTAGCTCCGAGAGTGCCCGCCCGAACTGGGTCATGCCCTGGCCACCCTTGGCATCCTTCTTCGTCACCCGGAACACCGAGTGCTTGTCGGAATAAAAGGCGATCGGCGCCCCGTGCTGCTTCAGATAAAGCTCAAGTGCGTCGAAATAGCTGAAGGCGCTTTCCGAGCGCACGAAGCGCAGCTGCATCAACCGGCCCGTCGCATCATCGACGAACACCAACAGCGAGCACGGATCTCCACGATCTTCGAACCAGCGATGCTCGGACCCGTCGATCTGTACCAGATCGCCATAGGCTTCGCGCCGCAACCGCGGTTGATGAAACGTCCGCCGCTGCTTGCGTGACAGCCACAATCCGGCCTGCGTCATCCAGCCGCGCAACGTCTCGCGCGACACACGCAAGCCATCGCGCTCGGCAAGCTTCTCGGCCGCCAGCGTCGGACCGAAATCCGCATAACGTTCACGAACCAGCGTCACCGCATAATCGCGAACACCATCGCTGATCCGGTTGTTCGACGGCCGGCCGATCGCCTTGTGGCGGATCGATGCCGCACCGGTCGTTCTGATGCGATCCAACAGCCGCCGCACCTGGCGCTCGCTGAGAGCAAGCACATGCGACGCCGACACCATCGTCATCCGCCCGTCGGCAACCTTCGACAAAACCTCGATCCGCTGCAGGTCACGCTCGCTCATCGCAATCAGTCCCATCCGCTTGTCTCCCGCGCCATCAAACGCGGGGAGAGTGACATTCCAACTTTGCAGAAACAGGACACTTCAACTTTGCGCCTACAGCACCAAATAGCATAATCAACGTTATGGAACTTTACGCTGAACCGGCCGCGATAGTTACAAGCAGGTCCTTGGCATCGATCTGGTCGCCGGCTTTGACGAGAACTTCGGCGATCGTGCCGTTCTCCTCGGCGTGAATTGCCGTTTCCACCTTCATCGCTTCGGTCGACACCAGCACATCGTCGGCATTGATCGCCTGTCCGGGCGACATAAAGACGCGCGAGATGGCGCCCGGCATCGGTGCGCCGACATGAGCGGCATTGCCGGGTTCGGCCTTGGGTGCGAAGACGGCGGCCGGTGACGCTGAGGAATTTTGCGAGCTCTTGCTGTTGGTTCCTCGCGGACCCGAGCCGCATCTCGTTGTGCACCTAACCGGCTCGGCTCACGTGACAACAAACACAAGAACATCTGGTTGTTTCTATCAAGTTTGGCGCAGGAGGCGCAGGAGGAAAATCAACATGACTGTCGCGGCTAGGCCCATGATTGCCAAAGCGTATAGGCCTGTAGAAAAACCTCCGGGCTGACTACGGAGATACCCTATAACGAACGGCCCCACAAATGCTCCTAGGTTCCCGAGTGAGTTAATGAATGCGATCCCGCCGGCGGCAGCGGAGCCACTAAAGAAGCAGAAGGCAGCGCCCAAAGGGTCCCTTGCAACCCAATATGCCGCGCATGAGCATCCCTCGCCAGAACCCGTCAGGGCCGGGTTGATCTACCGTACGGCCGGGGCAATACTCCAGGATTGGCTTAGCTCCTCCGATGCGTCAAAATTCCGCTTGATGAGTGCCATATCAAGGCATAACCAATCGGCCATTCTCCGATTCCCGGAGAATTGCCGGACATGACTTGGAGCAGGTGCCATTTCTCCGCAGCCATCCCGGATATTGCAAAAGGACCGATACCATGTGCTTTGAATGCAATTCCTCCCCACTCAGCCGTCGCTCCCTGCTGAAATTTGCCGGCATCGGAGGCGTGGCCGTCATGACTGCAGGCTTTGACATGACCATGCCGGCATTCGCCTCGAACGCTCCCGCCCTCCTGCCGGATGAAGCACTGGCAAAACTCCAGGAAGGCAACAAGAAATTCGTCACCGACACGGAAGCCTGCGCCGCCAATATTTCCAAGCGCCGGCAGGACGTCGCCAAGAGCCAGGCACCTTGGGCGATCGTGCTGACCTGTTCCGACAGCCGTGTCGTGCCGGAACTTGTATTCGGCGGGGTGACGCTCGGCGAACTCTTCGTCGCCCGCAATGCCGGAAACGTGGTCGACACCGATGTGCTCGGCACGATCGAATATGGCACCGAACATCTGCATGCGCCGCTGATCGTCGTCATGGGCCACAAGCGTTGCGGGGCGGTCTCCGCCGCCTGCGAGGTCGTGTCCAAGGGCACCAAGCTCGATGGCTCAATCGGCAAGATGACCCAGCCGATCCTGCCCGTGGCTTTGGCGGAGACCGATCGCGGCGACAATTTTGTCGACAAGACCGTCCATGCCAATGCCTTCAACGGCGCCGAGCGCATCCTCACCGAAAGTGCGATTGTTTCTCGCCTGGTCGAGGAAGGCAAGGTGAAGATCGTGCCCGCCTATTATGATCTCGATACCGGCGTGGTCGATTTTCTGCACAAGGTCTGACCTACGAGGCGACTTCATGTTGCCGACGGCTATCCGCGGGCGCCTCGTCGCGTTCGCGGAACCATAGTCGCTGATGACCCTTGCCGCCCGCAGCATCACCCGGCGGGTTACGCGGGCCGGAGCTGAGGTCGCGAGCTGGCTGCCTGGGCGACGCTCTTCTGGAAATTTCCGACCATACGCCTGCGCAATTTGGTGAGCTCAATCGACAGGTCCGACAGCTGCGCGATGACATCTATCGGAACCTGGGCAGCTGGGCCGCGCCCTCCTGAGCCAGTACAAGGACATAGGCGTCGCTCGTTTCAAAGAACGCGAGACAATCGGCCTCCGGCAGGATCTCAACAAGATCAAGACGGCGAAACCGCCTGTGGAGCTTGAACGCAAAGGCGCGATCTGGGTTCAGCCAACCCTATTCGCTGAATCGAGTATCGCGCCTGGAGGCATAACGGAAAACTACGGCATCGAAACTGGCCGCATTGATCGAAGATTGGTACGAACCGTGAAATTGACGTAAGCGACAAGCTGACCCCATCTGGCGTCAGTAGCGTTGGCCGCTGTATTGCGGACAGACGATTCACAAACTGTGAGCTTCTATGTCTGCGCCTAGCTCTGGAACTAGAAACTTCCATATGATCGAGGCTGTTCCGGAACGGCTTGAGGGCGCCCCACGGCAATTTCGGCGCCGCTGGTCCGATGATTTTAAAGCGCGGGCTGTGGCTGAGGCAATGGAGCCCGGCGCAAGCGTCTCAGCCATTGCGCATCGCATCGGCATACATCCCTCGCAGCTATTTGGCTGGCGTCGTGATGCTCGTGACGGACAACGATCTACCTCGCAAATCGGGCTGGTCAGACGGAGACTGGGACGATTGGCACACGTGCGATGATCGAGCTTATCATCGGCGACGTCGTTATCCGGGCCGACGCAGATATCGGCGAAGCACACCTGCAGCGGGTGATCCGAGCGGTGCGGTCGGCATGATCCCGTCCGGCGTGAAGGTCTTTCTTGCGAGCCATCCCATCGACTTCCGAAAGGGGCCGGACAGCTTGCTTTCGCTGGTACGGGATGCTGGCAGTGATCCGTTCAACGGTGCACTTTATGTCTTTCGGGCCAAGAGAGCAGACCGAGTCAAGATCGTGTGGTGGGATGGCTCCGGCGTTTGCCTCTATGCGAAGCGGCTGGAAAAAGCCCAGTTCTGCTGGCCCCGGATCGGCCATCATCGCGTCCAGCTCAATCATGCCCAGCTTCTGGCTTTAGTCGACGGAATGGACTGGAAGCGGGTTCGATCCACGCCGGTGAAGCCTCCCGAGATTGTTGGGTAAAACCGCTGCGGCGAAGTGAATCAGGTCCCTGAAAGCATGGGCGGAGCGCGGCAAAATATGCTCTGATCATACCCATGACGCGGCCCGAGATTGAGCTCCCGGATGATGTAGAGGCTCTCAAAGCCATGGTTCTTGCCATGGCCGCAAAAGCAGCCCGCGTCGAGGCTTTGGAGAAGCAGGTTGACGATCTAGAGGCCCGCAACGCGGACGCCGATGAGCGCATCGAGCGGCTGACGCAGATCCTGAAGGCTTTCGATCGCGCCCGATTTGGCCGACGCTCGGAAAGGCTTGCATCATCCACCGTCGATGACGAGCAGCACGCCTTTGTCTTCGAAGAGATCGAGACCGGCATTGCGACGATCAAGGCTCAGGTCACGAAAGGCCGCGGTAGCGCGGACAGCAAACGCGCTCCGCGGCCACGCAAGGGCTTTGCGCCTCATCTTGAGCGCGTCGAGGTCGTGATCGAACCGGAAGAGCTTCCAGAACATGCAGGTAAGACCAAAATCCTGATTGGAGAAGACGTCTCCGAGCGGCTGGATGTCGTGGCAGCGAAGTTCCGTGTCATCGTCACCCGTCGGCCGAAGTATGCCTTTAGGAACGAGGATGGTGTCGTCCAGGCGGCGGCTCCGGCACATATCATCGAAGGTGGCATTCCAACGGAAGCACTTCTGGCCCAGATCGCCGTTTCCAAATATGCCGACGGGCTGCCACTCTATCGCCAGGAAGCCATCTACGCACGCGACAAGGTCGAACTCGACCGCAAGCTGATGGCTCAATGGATGGGCAAGCTGGGGTTCGAGCTCAATATCCTCGCCGACTACATCCTCGATGAGATCAAGAAGGCCGAACGGATCTTTGCCGACGAAACGACCTTGCCCACACTTGCACCTGGTTCCGGATCAGCGAAGACGGCATGGCTATGGGCGTATGCCAGGGATGACCGGACTTTTGGGGGCAGCGGTCCACCGATGGTAGCCTATCGCTTCGAGGACAGTCGAGCCACCGAGTGTGTCGCACGACACCTGAGCGGCTATCGTGGAATCCTGCAGGTCGACGGATATGCCGCTTATAACAAGCTCGTCCGGAAAGATGGAGGCAATGACAGCGCCATCCTGGCCGGCTGTTGGTCGCACAGCCGGAGAAAGTTCTACGAGTTGCATGTCGCAAAGAGCTCGAAGGTCGCTACAGACACCGTCGAGCGTATGGCGAGGTTATGGGAGATCGAGGAGCGTGTGCGCGGCCAAAGCCCTGAAGCTCGTGTCGCTGCACGCCAGGAGATCTCCGCAGCGATCGTCCGTGACCTCTTCACTCTCTGGCAGGCGACCCTGCCACGGGTCTCTGGAAAATCCAAACTCGCCGAAGCTCTGCGGTATGCCATCTCGCGTCGAGACATCTTCGAGCGCTTCCTGACCGACGGCCGCATCGAACTCGACTCCAACATAGTCGAGCGAGCAATCAGACCCCAAGCGATCACGAGAAAAAATAGTCTATTCGCTGGAAGCGACGGTGGCGGCCGGACTTGGGCGACCATCGCGACGCTCCTGCAAACGGCAAAGATGAATGCAGTCGATCCGCAAGCTTGGTTGACCCAGACGCTTGAGCGCCTTGCGAATGGATGGCCCAGCAGTGAAATCGACGCGCTCATGCCATGGAACTACGCCGCCTGAACGGCCACGGCTTGTCGCTTACAAATTGACGCATGGTGGCTGGAAAAAACGCCGAGCTATGCATCCGGTTCGAGGATCACGCCCGCTATGGAATGCCTGCGATACAGGGCTCCAAATTCGGTTCAAAATCCTAATCCGCCCACTCAGGATCGGTTGTAAAGGCGATGGTGAGCCGACGACTCGGACCCTCGTTACCAATCGCGAGCCCGATTTCGTCACGGATCTTATCCCATTCCTGCAATTTCCTCGCCGGGAGGTCCTCTGAGACAACGAAATGTAGCTCGATTTGCCGGCCTCGGCCGACCCGGGCCACATAAGCCCGGTGGGATATGAATCCATGTCGTTCGATGATTGTTTTGGCGACCGCGTCAACTTGTTGTTTGAGATCTAATGGCGTAACAAGCAGTATGTCGGCGAGCGCTCGCCGAACCGTGCCCGCCGGAATGGGAATGATCACAATGCAGATTAATGCCAGCGCGACCGGGTCAATAAACGGCGAGATCCATTCGTAAGAAGACCCCTGAATGAAATATCCGATGGCAAACGCGACGAGTAACCCGATCGTTAGCCCGGCGGACATCAGCCAAGCTTTCGTATCCAGGGCAACGAAATCAGATTTGATCTTACGATTAGCTCGATCACCAATAACCCCCATGGTGGCTGTCACACCGAGTGTTACGACGGAGTAGACGATCGCTTGACTAAAGTTGAGCGGACGTCCCCCATGCAAAATGCTGCCGATTGCGTTGACAAGTGCGTAAACAGCCGACCCGGTTATGAGAATGCCGTTGAGAGCCAAGACTATGGGCTCAAGATGCCAGAACCCCATCGTGAAATGCTCGATAAGTTTTCCTTTGCTGGAGGGCGCTTCGGATGACGCGATGAGCTTTGTAACAAGCAGAGCTACGACAGTCATAGCAGCGTCCGTCAATGCGTAGACACCATCGAATATGATTGCGAACGAACCTGAAATGATCCCGAACAAAATGCCGATGCAGGCAAGGAGGATGGTAACGGCAATTGAAACGCAGAGAAGCCCCTGCTCCGTTCTCATGAAATTCATAGGCTCAGCCTTATAACTTACGTTTCTTTATGGTCCTCTGGACGCGGTACAGACCATCCAATTCAGCTACTGAAGCGAGCACATCCACTTTTGGATCAAGGTACCTTTTTAAATTCAAATGCTGACCTCTCCTGTCCAGTGGGCTCGCATGAGCGTCTTTCACATACCTGGCCACAAGACAAAATCGCCTCGCTGTGTTCTGGCAGTGCGGCCTCGACTATCTAAACAAGGGCCAATTTTGCTTTGCAGGTAAAGCGGGGCTGGACATGATGCACGACACGGAAGGAAGCATGAACATAGTCCAGCACTTCGCTGACGGTCTCGCCGCCGCGAATGAAGTCGGAGCCACCACAGATAGGGCATGAGCAGGCCACCTGTTACACGTCATCATGGCACGGCCGAGGTTGCAGAGCTTGCGCGGCGATAGGGCTCTCGACGCATCCACGTCATCCGGCAGGTTCGAATTCCGTTGACTCATGGTTGGATCTGATTTGATGAGAGGCGTTCCAAAGAACGCCGAGGTTTTCGCCCTCATGATAGGCTGTGGCTGACACCACGTTCTAGTCTAGCGATGATCGGATCGTCGAGCCCTTTGGCGACTCCTGTAATTACGGCTGGATTGCCAGATGGAAAAGAGCAGGCTTGCGATATACGCCCACTGAAGAAGCAACAAACTAGCCACCATTGCAACGATGACTTCGTGGATGGAATGCCAGACGAAGTAACTCGTTAGTGCCTTCGCCCAGACGACGAGCAGCAGGAGGCCGCAAAAGATTGTGAAACGCAACACCGTTCTCCTGATTTGTTCGCGAGATTGCGCAGCAATGTCGTCTGCGGCAACGAGAGTCTGGCAGTTCTTCAGGCGGCAACCGCCGCGTGGTTGAGAGCCATGATCATGCCAGTGAGCTCACCATCGAACTCTCGTTCTGGCCATTGCAAATGCTGAGATTTTGGCAGCGGCGGCGCGGGACTGCAGCTTGCGGACCTTCTTCAGCTGCTCCACAATGTCTGACATGATCTCTTTCCTCGAAAATTGATTTCATGATGCCCGCGCCACGTCGGGATAGGTTTCGATAACTTCAATAGCGTCATCGACCATTTTCGTGCCGGTCGCGGCGAGCTTGCCTAGCGTCTCAAAGCCGAACCGGTGGACATCGCGCAGGGTCTTCGACAGAACGACCAACCGTCCAGTCGTGAAAAGCAAGCGGCCGAAGCCCTCATGGCCGATCGTCATGATCGGCGATGCCAACAGGCCTGTGCACTCTTCGATCACAAGCCCCACGCAACTGTAAAAGTTCTGTAGCCTCCACAGCACATACGGATCCGGATCGCCTATGATCGGGATCTTACGGCGCTGCTCCTTGGTGAGGATGAAGTCGGCCAGCAGGTCAGTGTCCGATTTGCCTTCCCACGCCCCATGGGCATCCTGAGCGCGAATGAGCCTTATCAGGCATCTGAGAAAAGGGGTGGCGAGATCCCCATCCTCGTTGACAGCAGGGCCATCCGTACTTCCTGTCAATGTACCCATTTCTTAGTCCTCCTCATCGAAAGGCTTCTTTTCAATGGCGCCTGCTTCGGTTAGCACCTTGCGTAACCAGGGTGGCGGAGTAGTCCTGAGCATCGCCCGAGTTCGCGACAAAACATCTTCGATCAGTTGAGGATCGGATACTTTAATTGGGTGGATTTTGGCCGAAACAACTCGGGCTGCCGATGGCCCACCGATCGCCAGACAGAACAATAAGTGACAACCTTCCAACGCCTTCACCTTCGGGTTAATACGATCGACGTCCTCGTTCCGATGCTTTCCGCTCTGGTCGGAAACGTCTTCGAAGTCCAGGACTTCCACCAGTTTCCAGTCGTCGGGACTCACATCATAGACGACGAAACGTTTTGCCGATCCGAAATGGGCGTCGAGAGATTTCATATCTTGAGTGGCGATTGCGACGCGCAACGCGCCAGCCTTCCGTTTTGGAGCTGACGAGTGAACCCCGTCAGGGACGAGGGAAAGGCGACGAGCGGCGATCATCTAGGCAGTTCTCCTTTGCGGGAGGGATCAAGCGATCCAGGACACGGCGCGCGCTGATTGGCCTGGAAGATGTTGGAAACATCGAAGATCAGGTCGCGCGTTCCCTGATAGAGACTTGTGAGCTTATGCTGGCTGCCGAGTCGGTCGTATATCGGGAAGCCCACCCGCATGAGCGGAATCCCAAGGCGCTCCGCCGCTTGTCGTCCATGCGAATGCGTGACGAGAAGATCAGCGCCGACGGCAAGTTCTTCGAGATCGCCAAGATCACCGACCTGGAGCGATTCGGCCGGCATTTCCGCGAGTATTTTTGAGGTGCCGGTCGTGGTGACCGCTGCCGCGATTTCGGCGCCCATGCCGGTGAAGAAGGTAGCGAATTGGTAGAGCTGGTCCGGCTCCACAGCAATTGCGATTTTCTTGCCTCCGAAATGGAAATGTCCGTCGAGCAGGGCGTCCTGCAGCTGTGCTCGGCGACGGCGGATGTTTGCTGGCACCGGCGCACCAGAAATCTCAGAAAGAAACGAGACGAACCGGTCGGCTCGTTTCAATCCTGTCAGCGACTGGAACAATGCGTAAGGGACTCCCGTCCGGGTCCGCAGTAGCTCTGCGGGGCGGCGCATATGCTCGCCGATCGCGATACATTGCGCCGCCGTGCCAAGCTCTTGTATCTCGTCGACGGGAGTACCGCCATAGGTGGTCGGAACCCAACGATCGCCGGGCACCGTGCCGTCGAGAGAGCCGGAAATGTCCGGCAGGATCACCGGCTTCAGACCGAAGCTTTCGACCGTTTCGCGCAGAAGCTCGATGTCAGCGACTGTCAGATGCCATCCTGGTAGGATCGCAATCTTCTTTTGGTGGCGGCTCTGCTCGCCTGGAGTGGTGATGCGCTCGACCATAGAGATGACGGCCTTCGCCCATCCCTCTTCGATCGCTCCCTCGAAATCCGGGGTATTCGCCAGCACAACCTCCGTACCCGCGAGCTCATCGGCACGATCCCGCTTGATGTTGGCGAGATCGCCTGCGAAATCTTCGCCGCGGGTTTCCACCAGGGCTGTCGTGCAAATTCCGATCAGCTTGGGTTTTGCGCGCCTCTTGAGATTTAGGATCGCCTCTTCCAGATTGCCTGCGCCGCCAAGAATGGTCGCCACTGCGTCCAATGCCGTTGTCTGCAAGGGAATGGCTTCCTTAAAGTGCCGGACTAAAAGTACCAGCGCCAAGCTGGTGCAGCCCTGGCTGCCGTGGAACAGCGGCACGGCACGCTCGACGCCAAGAAAGGCGAGCGCGGCGCCGAGCGGCTGCGACGATTTCAGCGGATTGACCGCAGCTGATTTGGTCTGGGGAAAGACTTGAACCATCGGCTTTCCTCAACGCTTGCCGAAGCTGCCGGCGACCGCGCCGACAAAGTTTTGCAAGACGTACCCAGTCTCGTTCTCGCTCTTGGTATTCGTCAGTTCTTCTTCCACCGCATGCTGGCATTCCCACGGTGCCGGCTCCCGCACCTCCATCCAGATCGGATTGTGAATAGCAAGATCGATCTGGCGAACGAGCTCCACCATGCCGTCATAGCCGGCATAGGGGTGGTGGCGTTCCTGGTTGATATCGAGCCAAGGTGTCTTGGCCTTCAGCGCGATGAATTGCGTGCGCCCGCCAGACAACATGATGTCGGCTTTACCGTCGGCGAGCATGTTATAAAGCTCGCGCGGCGCCATCGACTCGAACAGGTGTTTTTCGTCTTTCAGGAGTTGCTTGATACGTTCCTTGTCTTCAGGCGTGGATTTCTTGACCGAGGTGCCCACGATCTCGATGCCCACCTCCATCAGCGCATGGACAACCGACCAGGACTTGACGCCGCCGGTGTTGAGCAACACGCGCTTGCCTTCAAGCCTTGGTCGATATGCTGCGAGTTTCATCCAGGCAATCGCCTCCTCCTCCGCGATCAATGCCTCGGTGCGCTCGAGGATTTCGGGATCCGCCCCCTGCATCACGAGCAGCTTGGCGATCTGTCTGAGTGCTTCCGAGGTGTCGGTAATTCCGTAAAAGGAGCCTTCGAAGAACGGGATATCCCAGAGCTCCTCCATTTTGCGGGCGAGGTTGATGAGTGCTGTCGAGCACACCAACATGGACGCCTTGGCGCGATGCGCAGAAGCAATGTCAAGATATCGGGCGTCTCCTGGAATGCAGGCCCTTACTCTGATCCCCAGCCGGTCAAGAAGCGGCTTTACCAGCCAAAACTCGCCGGATAGGTTGAACTCACCAATGATATTGATGTCGTAGGCGGTCACGTCGTTCGGCTCTACGCTGCCGATCACATGATCGAGCAACGCTTCACCGGCGAGCTTATTGCCAAGGTTCTTGGAGCCGGCAAAGCCCGGTGCGTTGACCGGCACCACCGGAAGGCCGAATTTTTCCGCGGCCCGCTTGCAGACGGCCTCGATGTCGTCGCCGATCAATGCTGTCACACAGGTCGAATAGACGAAAATCGCCGGTGGAGCATAGGCCTCCTTGATCTCGCGGATTGCTTTAAAAAGTTTCCGCTCGCCGTGCCCCATCACCACTTCGGTTTCAGTGAGGTCGGTCGTGAAACTGGTGCGCCAGAGCGTTGGACCTGAGGAAGCCGATCCGCGGTTGTCCCAGGAATTGCCCTCACAGCCGAGAGGCCCATGGATCAGGTGCGCGACGTCGGTGATCGGCTGCAGCACGATCTTGGCGCCATCGAAAGCG
>NZ_JALBGX010000185.1:0-11092 GCF_023006465.1 Rhizobium sp. PRIMUS64
GCATGCGAATCGCCAAGCGGCCGCGGCAGGACGGCGAGCCCGGCTCCATTGGCACAGAGCGCCGCCTGCACGTCGCGGCTGTTGCTGCGCATGACGATGTCGGCCCGCGGCAACAGGCGTTGCAGCCAGCCGACATCCGGCATGTCGCCAAAAGCCTCGTCCATGGTGATGAGGCGGGCGCCCGTGCCGTCGCCGGCTTCGGGGTGCTGCGCGCCGCGTCTGATGTAAAGGCCGTATTCGATATGGATGAGCTTGCGCGATATGATCTCCGCTTCCGTGAAAGGTCGGATGCGGAAGACGAGGTCGGCTTCGCGTCGCGACAGGTTGAGCAGCCGGCTGTCGGTCAACAATTCGACCACCACCTTCGGATGGACTTGCGAGAATTCCGCCAGCACCGGCGAAAGCACATGTGCGCCGAACCAGTCGGATGAGGACAGCCTGAGAAATCCATCAAGCTGACGGCTGCCGCCGGCAAGGACGCGCTCCATGGCGAGCGCCTCCTCCTCGATGCGTTCAGCGCCGGCGAACACAGCTGTTCCTTCGTCGGTCAGGACGAAGCCATCGGCCGTGCGCTGAAAAAGCGTCTGGCCGAGAGAGGCTTCAAGGGCACGCAGCCGCCTGCCCATCGTCGGCTGCGTCAGCCCAAGGCTACGGGCTGCTGCCCCCAGCGTGCCGAACCGGGCGATCGCCAGAAACAGCTTGAGGTCGCTCCATTCCATCGCTCGCATCCGTCAAACAAAAATGCATGGGCTTCAGTCGTTATCTTTCATTTTCATTCGCGTTTCAATGAACCATCTTACTTCCGGAACAACTTGTTGCGGGCGCCCTACGGACGCCACGATGCGAACGAAGGAGACCGCCATGTCTGTACAATCAACGATGAAAGCGCTGCTGGCCGAAATGCCGAATTCGCCATTGCGCATCGCCGATATTGCAAAGCCGGTGCCCGGCGAAGGCCAGGTTCTGGTGCGCATTAAGGCAAGCGGCGTCAATCCGCTCGATCTCAAGATCCGGGCCGGCAATGCGGCTCATGCCCGCCATCCGCTTCCCGCCATTGTCGGCATCGATATGGCCGGTGTTGTCGAAGAGATCGGAACTGGCGTCAGCGGTTTCCGCCGCGGCGACGCGGTCTACGGCATGACCGGCGGGGTCGGCGGCATTCAGGGATCGCTTGCCGAATTTGCAGCTGTCGACGCCGCGCTGCTGGCGCTGAAGCCGCAGAACCTGTCGATGCGCGAGGCAGCCGCCCTGCCGCTGATCTCGATCACCGCCTGGGAAGGGTTGGTCGACCGCGCCGGGGTCAAGGCCGGCCAGAAGGTTCTCGTGCTCGGCGGCGGCGGTGTCGGCCATATCGTCGCGCAGATCGCCAAGGCTGCCGGAGCCGAGGTCTATGTGGTCGACGGCGCTTCGAAAGCGGACTATCTCACCGGCCTTGGCGCAGCGCCGATCGATCGTGATGCGGAAACGGTTGAAACCTATGTCGCAAGACACACCGGCGGCAAGGGTTTCGATCTGGTCTACGATACGGTCGGCGGTCAGGGGCTTGATACGGCATTTCGAGCCGTCAGCCGGTTCGGCCACGCCGTGAGCTGCCTTGGCTGGGGAAGCCATGCGCTGGCGCCGCTGTCCTTCAAGGCCGCCACCTATTCCGGCGTCTTCACGCTGCTGCCGCTTCTGACCGGCGAAGGACGCGCCCATCACGGTGAGATCATGGGGGAGATGACGAAGCTCGTCGAAGCCGGCAAGGTGATGCCGAAGCTCGACCCGCGCCGCTTCACCCTTGCCGATACAGATGAGGCACATCGGCTGATCGAAGACCGGCAGGCAGACGGGAAGCTCGTCGTCGAGATCGACTGATCTCAATCCGTCGGCGGAATTAGCGCGCCAGATCGAGGTAGGCGTTTGCCACCAACGCATCAATATCGGCGGGCACAGGCACGAGGCAGGATTGGGGACCAGCCTCGCCCTTGGCGATACGTTCCAGGCAGCGGGCCTGAAGGGTGAAGCCGAGATCCATCGACTCGACCGTATTGCCAAGCGGCCGAGGACCGGCGAGATTGGCCATGTGACCGCCGCCCAGCACATGGAAGGAACGGCCGTCGCTCTGATGGAAGGTCTCGATATGGTCGGCCTCGTAGCGGTCGATGCCGATGACATCGGGATGGCGGCGGAAGGCTTCGACATCGATCTCAAGCGGGAAATGGCCGCCGTTCATCAGGATCGCGCCGTCCTTGACGAGCGGCAGGTCGGCTGCCGTCACGATGCCGGCAAAACCCGTGACGGTGACGATGATATCGGCCGAGCGGATCGCTGCATCGCGCAGCGGCGTGACGAAACCATCGAGATGAGCTTCAAGCGTCGTCACCGGATCGATATCCACGACACTGACGGTGGAAAAGCCATTGCGGAAACAGGTGGCCGTGCCCTTGCCGCAGGCGCCGTAGCCGAACACCGTGACGCGTTTGCCGTTGGTGGAGCGGTTGGTGAAGCGCAGATAGCTTTCGAACAGGCTCTGGCCGACGGCATGCCTGTTTTCGGCGAACTGTTTGATCGGGCTGTCGTTGATGACGAGGATCGGCATGTTCAGCCGCGCGCGCAGCGGCAGCAGCCGCGTACGGCCCGAGGTGGTCTCCTCGGTGCCGCCGCGGAGATTGGGGTAGGGTTTTTCCGCCGCGATGGCGAAGAGATCACCGCCATTGTCGAGGAGCAGATCCGGCTTTTCGGCAATGACCGCTTCGAGGTTCTGATGGTGAGCGGCCGGATCCGTCGTCTGCGTCGCGAAAACCGTGATGCCCTGCGAGCGCAGGAACTCGACTGTCGAAGGCTGGGTGCTGTTGAGATTGCCGGTGCAGACAAGACGCGCGCCGCCGGCGCGAAGCGTCGTCAGCAGCGCCACCGTCTTCGGCTCCAGATGAATGCCGGTGCCGATCGACAGGCCCTCGAAAGGACGCGTCCGCTCGAATTCGGCGGCCGTCGCCTTGAGCAGCCTGCAGCTGTTGCCGATCCAGTCGATGCGGGTTGCGCTCTTTTCCATCATCTCTCTTCACAATTCCGTGGTCGTGCGGTTTCTGGGATTTGCGCAATTCCGGACGCAAAACCGCTGCACACTTTTGCTGGAATTGCTTTAGCGGAGCGACGAGGCGGCCGATATGGAAGTAATTCTGGCGAAGGGGCAGAAAATCTGCCCTTTCAGGCCGGTGTCCCGCAACGAAGCAGCCAACCGGACAGGGCCGCGAAGGCTGGCCGTTTCGCATCCGGCATGCGGCAGCAGAAGCTGTAACCCGATGGCCGGGAAATGAAGCCGTAGGGCGCGACCAGATGCCCGCGCTTGAGATCGTCCTCGATCGAGGCACGCGGGGCAAGTGCGATGCCAAGCCCGGAGCGGGCGGCAGCCAGGGCCAGCAGCAGATCCTCGAATTCTTGGGCGCGGGAAAAGACGACCGGCGGCGTGCCGCTTTCGGCAAACCATTCGTCCCACAGCTTCGGAACGCTGCGGCTGGCAAGCATCGTCAGCGCGCCCATCGCCACCGGGTCGCGCGATAGTGTCGCGGCAAGCGAAGGCGTGGCGACCGGGCCGAACTCGTCCTCCATGAATCGCAGGGCGGTGATGCCCGCGGCCGGACGATATTCACCGCCCAGGATCACAGCGTCCAATTCTGGGTGCATCTGCAACGGTTCGACGATGGTCATCGGCACGATGTCGACCGCCGCGTCGCCGAGACTTGCCTGCATCGCTGCGACACGCGGCATCAGCCACCAGACTGCGAAGGCGGAGGGCACGCCGAGACGGATGCGGTTCGCCGCGGTCCCTTCGAGCTCAAAAGCAGCACGCTGCAGGATGTCGAAAGCCGCAGCCGAAGCTTCGGCAAAAGCGCTGGCCTGCAGGGTCGGGACGAGCCTGCGGCCGTCACGTGTGAAGAGCTTGCGGCCGAAGTGATTCTCCAGCGTGGCGATCTGCTGGCGTACGGCGCCGCGCACCACATTCAGCTCTTCGGCAGCCTTCAGAATACTGCCATGACGGCAGACGGCCTCGAAGGCGCGGATGGCATTGAGCGATGGAAGACGCATGAGGACGACATTCACCAGATCATAGTGGATCACTAAATCTCGCCATTGAACGAAAGGCAAGATCACGCCATATTGTACAGCTGTGCAATGTGACGCATTCGAGACAGGGTGTGACGGATTTTCCGAACCTGTCCCACCTCGATTTCCCCTATGAACGGCGATCGAATCGCGTTTCGAGTCGTGCTGCGCCTTTTTGAATTGCGTAAGCTTTCCGTGATATACGTATATGAGTGATTCCTAACGACGACTGTGAAGGTGACCCGACCATTGACTCTTTTCGCCCGACTGGCTTCCGA
Source organism: Rhizobium sp. PRIMUS64 (assembly GCF_023006465.1). NCBI lineage: Bacteria > Pseudomonadati > Pseudomonadota > Alphaproteobacteria > Hyphomicrobiales > Rhizobiaceae > Rhizobium > Rhizobium sp. PRIMUS64. The sequence continues at coordinate 4,365 of NZ_JALBGX010000185.1, forward strand.
TGTGCAACTGATGTTCCGGCGCCCGCCGCGACAGCAATATGGTGCGCTCTGCTACCGGGTAAAGAAGAAGAGCGGCGAGGTCGAGGTGCTGTTGATGACGAGCCGCGACACCGGCCGCTGGGTCATTCCCAAGGGCTGGCCGATGACGCGCAAATGCGCCCATGAGGTCGCGATGCAGGAGGCCTTCGAGGAAGCCGGCGTCCGCGGCGTAGTCGAAACGGAAACGCTTGGCGCCTACAGTTATTCGAAGGTGCTGCGCGACGGGGTGCAGGTGATCTGCAAGGTGCAGGTCTATGCGCTTGAAGTCACCGACATGGCAAAGAACTTCAAGGAAAAAGGCGAGCGCCGCATTGAATGGGTCTCGTTCGACGAGGCGGCCGGGCGTGTGCGTGAACCGGAGCTCCGGCACCTCTTGCTCGCCTTCAAGCGGACGATGACCGATCGGCTTTCGGCCGGAGCGGCAAAGCAAATTCCGGCGGAATGAATCCTGCCATCTTGCACTGCTAAGAAAGCAGCGTAGAAGCAGAGTCATCCTCAGGAAAAAGAATGCCGCCACGTCCCGCAGTCCTCACGAAACGTACGCTCGACAAGGACCTCGACAAGATCACCCATGCCGAGGACGTGGCGAAGCATGTTTTGCGACGGCTGGTGGCGCCTGGCCTCGGATTGATTTTCGTCGGTCTCGCCATGCTCTTTGCCGGCGTCTATGTGTTCGACCGGCCGGGAGCGATGCTCGTCGTGGCAGCGGCGGCCCTTGCCGGCTACATGGCGATGAACATCGGCGCCAATGACGTGACCAACAACGTTGGTGCTGCCGTCGGCGCGCGTGCCATGACGATGGGCCAGGCACTGGTCATCGCTGCGATTTTCGAAGTTCTTGGCGCCACGGTCGCCGGCGGCGAGGTCGTCAAGACGATTTCCGCAAACATCGTCGACGCCGTCCAGGTGCCGCCGGTGCTGCTTGGCTGGATCATGATGGCGGCGCTGATGGCGGCGGCCCTCTGGATCAATCTCGCAACCTGGATGAACGCGCCGGTTTCCACCACCCATGCGATCGTCGGCGCGGTGATCGGGGCCGGCATCTCAGCGGTCGGGCCGGAGCCGGTGAACTGGCAGGTGATGCTGGAGATCACCTCGAGCTGGATCACCTCGCCGCTGATCGGCGGGCTGATTGCAGCCGGGCTGCTTTATCTCGTCAAGACCCTCATTATCTATCGCGATGACAAGGTCGCGGCGGCGCAGCGCTGGGTGCCGGTGCTGGTCGCGGTGATGGCCGGCGGCTTCACGGCCTATATGGTGCTGCAGCTGTCGCCCACGGGCAAATTTCAGTCCTTCACTGTCCTCCTCATCGGGATCGGCATGGGGCTGGTGAGCTGGCTTGCCGCCCGACCGCTCGTTCTCGCCCAAGCGCGGGCTCTCGAAAACCGCAATAGCTCGTTGCGGACGCTGTTTCGGCTGCCGCTCATCGGCTCTGCGGCGCTGCTGTCATTCGCGCATGGCGCAAACGACGTTTCGAACGCTGTCGGGCCGCTGTCGGCGATCGTCCATTCGGTCGGCATTGGCGGCGGCGGCATCGGGCATCCGCCGCTCTGGGTGATGCTGATCGGCGCCTTCGGCATCTCCGTCGGCCTGCTGCTCTTCGGGCCGCGCCTCATCCGCCTGGTTGGCGAGGAGATCACCAAGCTCAATCCGATGCGTGCCTATTGTGTCGCGCTGTCGACCGCCTTTACCGTCATCGTCGCCTCCTGGCTCGGCCTGCCGGTCAGCACCACACATATCGCCGTCGGCTCCGTTTTCGGCGTCGGATTCTTCCGTGAATGGTACACCCGCCATTCGAAGCGCCGCATTGCCTATATCAGGCGCAAGGCCGAGAGCTTTGATATCGACGAGCCGGAAGAGCCGAATATCCACGAGACGCGGCGGCGTTATCTCGTGCGCCGCTCGCATTTCATGACGATCATCGCCGCCTGGATCGTCACCGTGCCGGTTTCGGCAGCGCTTGCGGCAATGATTTATTGGGTTATGTTCGCGCTCTTCGTCTGAGGTCTCGAGTTTTTCGAATGCGCGCCAATTTCCGTATGCAACGGCTTTTCGTCGAGGCGCCGCTTTCCAGCGGTGCCATCGTGGAGGCAAATGCCGATCAGTTCAACTATCTCGCCAATGTGCTGAGGATGGAGGAAGGTGGGGCGATCCTGCTCTTCAACGGCCGCGACGGCGAGTGGAAGGCTAGCCTCTCCTTCCCCACGCGCAAACGCATTCAGCTGACGGCTACCGAAGAGACGCGGCCGCAGCCGCAGCCTTGCGACCTGCATTATCTCTTTGCGCCGCTCAAGGTCGGCCGCATGGACTATCTCGTGCAGAAGGCGGTCGAAATGGGGGCGGGCCTGCTCCAGCCGGTGATGACCCAGCACGTCCAGGGCAAAATCACCAATCTCGACAAGCTGCGCGCCAATGTCGTCGAAGCGGCGGAGCAATGCGGCATTCTCGGCATTCCTGATGTGGCCGAGCCGGTGAGACTTCTCGACCTGCTTGACCGCTGGCCAAGCGAGCGCCGCATCATCTATTGCGACGAGGGCGATGCCGGGCAGAACCCGCTGCCGGTGCTGTCAGCGATCAGGGAAAGACATCTCGCCCTGCTCGTCGGGCCGGAAGGCGGCTTTTCGGAAGAGGAACGGGCGCGGCTTCGAAGCCTCGATTTCGTCACCGCCATTCCGCTCGGACCGCGCATCCTGCGGGCCGATACGGCGGCCGTTGCGGCCTTGGCGGTGGTCCAGGCGGCGATCGGTGACTGGAACTAAGGTCGAAAACGGGCTGACATGGAAATCGCTGTTATTTTTTTGATGCGTCGTTGAAACAATTTCACTTGCAACATGGGTGGCTTGGGTCCTAATCACCCTTCCAACTGCCCGGCCCCCTGGGCGCCTTTTTGAATACAGGTATCCCGCATGGCCCGCGACACTACCGACCAGACACCGCTCTCTTCGGTCCAGGATTTGACCGACTATATCGCCGCGGGCAACAAGCCGCGGGAGCGCTTCCGGATCGGCACCGAACACGAGAAATTCGCTTTCTTCCGCGCCGACAACAGCCCGGTTCCCTATTTCGGCGATGCCAGCATTTCGGCCCTTTTGAGCGGCCTGCAGAAAAAAAGCGGCTGGGACCCGATCACCGACGGCGGCAACATCATCGGCCTTGCCGAGCAGCACGGCATGGGTGCGATCTCGATCGAGCCCGGCGGCCAGTTCGAACTCTCCGGCGCACCGCTGGAGACGATCCACGAGACCTGCAAGGAATCGAACCAGCATCTGGCGACGCTGCGTGAAATCGCCGAGCCGATGGGCATCCGCTTCCTCGGCATCGGCGGCAGTCCGAAATGGACCTATGCGGAAACCCCGCAGATGCCGAAATCACGCTACGAGATCATGACCCGCTATATGCCGAAGGTCGGCACCCAGGGTCTCGACATGATGTACCGCACCTGCACGATCCAGGTGAACCTCGACTTCTCCTCGGAAGCCGACATGCGCAAGAAAATGCGCGTCTCGATGAAGCTGCAGTCGCTGGCGACCGCTCTGTTTGCATCCTCGCCCTTCACCGAGGGCAAGCCGAACGGGCTGCTCTCCTGGCGCGGCGATATCTGGCGCGACGTCGACAACCGGCGCGCCGGCCTGCTCGACTTCACCTTCCGCGACGACTTCGGCTTCCGCGACTACGCCGAATGGGCGCTCGACGCGCCGATGTATTTCATTGTCCGCGACGGCCGCTATCACGACTGTACCCATGTCACTTTCCGCCAGTTCATGAACGGCGCATTGAAGGGCGAGGTCGCCGATCCGGCGCCGACGATGGGTGACTGGACGAACCATCTCTCGACACTCTTTCCCGACGTGCGGCTGAAGCGTTTCCTCGAAATGCGCGGCGCCGACGGCGGCCCGTGGCGGCGCATCTGTGCGCTGCCGGCCTTCTGGGTCGGCCTGCTCTACGACGATGCGGCACTCGAGGCCGCCGAGGAGCTGACGAAGGATTGGAGCTTTGCCGAGATCAGCGCCCTGCGCAATGCCGTTCCCGCCGAAGGGCTGAAGGCGCAATTTCGCGGACATCTGCTCTTCGACATGGCGCGCGAGGTGGTCGGCATATCAAGGGCCGGTCTCAAGGCGCGCGGAAAGCTCAACCGGGAAGGCCAGGACGAGAGCATCTTCCTGGCGCCGCTCGACGAGGTGCTCGCCAAGAAGGCGACGCTCGCCGAGGATCTGCTTTCGCTCTATCACGGCCGCTGGCACGGTTCCGTGGAGCCGGTCTTCGAGGACTATCAGTACTGAGGCCGACCCAAAGCGGTTCCGGTTTTACCGGAATCGCTCTGACAGCCCCTATTTTCGACTGTCTCCGAGCGGCGGAAATGAAGGCCGGCAACGTGGTGCTCCACCGACCGACCGCTGGAGCCTTGGTCGCATGCTCTCGATAAATTCCTCCCTAAGTTCTTATGGCAAAAAGCAGTTTGCGCATTGCCATTTCCGGTTATAGTGGCGTTACAACGCGTCACGACCCGGGGAAAGGGACTTCCATGCTGCCACTCTTCGACATGATGATGCAGGCGCAGAACGGCGCGGCGATGGAGGCGATCGCCCGGCAGTTCAACCTCGCGCAAGAACAGGCGACGAAGGCGATGGCGGCGCTGATGCCGGCCTTTTCCGCCGGGCTGAAACGCAGCACCAGCAATCCCTATGATTTCGTCGGGCTGATGCAGGCGGTCTCCTCCGGCAATTACGCGCGATATTTCGAGGATATGAACCGGGCTTTCACGCCGGAGGGTATTTCCGACGGCAACAACATCCTTGCCCAACTCTTCGGCTCGAAGGAGGTTTCGCGCGCGGTCGCCGCCCAGGCCGCACAGATGACCGGCATCGGTCAGGATATCTACAAACGGATGCTGCCGGTGCTGGCCGATACGCTGATGGGCGGGCTCTTCAAGCAGACGACCGGCCAGATGGCCTCGCCGGTCAACCCCTTCGTCAACACCGCGATGAACGAGACCATCCAGAAATGGCTGGAAAGCACCGGCTTTGCGCCGAAGCCGAAGACGGCCCCAGAGCCCAGCATCTTCGACAATCCCTTCACGCAGGCGATGCAGCTGATGTTTTCGGTGCCGAAGCCGGAAGCGACATCTCAGCCGAACCCCTTCCTCGACAATCCCTTCGCCAAGGCCTTCCAGGAGATGATGGGCGGGCTTGGCCAGCAGCCGGCGGCCCAGACTAAGACCAAGGCACCGGAGGCGCCGAAGGAAGAGGCGAAGATCAGTGCCGACAGCTATACCGAAATGCTAAACGCCATGTTCGACAGCGGGCTGGAGGTGCAGAAGAACTATCAGAGGAACCTGGAAGCGATCTTCGAAACCTATCGGCCGAAGTCCTCCTCTGAGACCAGCGAATAACCCCGAAAGTCGGAATCGATTTTCGGAAAGGAATTCGCGCAAATCCATAATATTGCAGCGTCCTTTGCGCGTCTGGAAAGATGCACAAAGGACGCTGTAGGGCATAAAAAAACCCGGAGATGGCTTGGGAAAGCCGATCACCGGGTCAAGCGGCAGGGCTAATTGGCTATCACCCTGCGGGGAAACTCGACGCTCCTACTCTTCGTGGGAGCGGAAGAGCGACAGGCGCCAGCGATTGCGCGCTGAGCGCGTCAGATGTTCCGACGGGTCCTCGAAGAAGGTCGACGCCAGGAACGCGGAGGTCAGGTCAGCCCTGCTAAGGCCGATATCCCTCAGCTGAGTGTCGTTCAGATCGTGTAGACCGTTGATCTCGATGCGATTGCGGAACCCGCGAAAGAGGGAGGTCAACGGTGTGAAGCCTGCTGCCAGACGCTGGGAAAACGTCGGGGTGAGCTTGCCGCAGTCGAGTTCTATTGTTCTGTCTGTCATCCGCATGGGACTCTCCTTTCTTTCGATTTTCTTTTAGGCGCGCAACAACCCAGCCCTCCCGCGAGGTCGCACGGGAAGGAGCAAGGCTGAATTGGGCTCGGACAGGCAGGGTGTCTGTCCTTCACTTTGCTTGATTTGCATCCCGAAGATGCCAAAGACCTATTGATCAGTCCAACGAATGTTTCTAATGATTATCATCAGCTATCTTTATGGGTGACAACATGTCCGCGCCTCTTGATCTCGACCAATTGCAGACTTTCATCGCCATCGTCGATTCCGGCAGCTTCACCAAGGCCGCCGACCGGGTCTACAAGACCCAATCGGCCGTCTCCATGCAGATGCGCCGTCTCGAGGAACGCATCGGCAAGCAGCTGTTCATCAAGGACGGGCGCGGCAACCGGCTGACGGTCGAGGGCGAAAAGCTGCTCAACTATGCCCGGCGCATCATCCGCCTCAACAACGAGGCGATCGCGGCCTTCGACGACAACAGGCTGGAGGGGATGCTGCGGATCGGCACGCCGGACGACTATGCCGACCGCTACATGCCCGAAATCATCGGCCGCTTCGCCAAGACGCATCCGAATGTCGAGCTCTATATCGTCTGCGAGCCCTCGGTGGATCTTGCCGAACGCATGCATAAGGGCGAGCTCGACATCGCGCTCGTCACCCACAATCCGCGCGAGCGCATGTCCGATGTGGTGAGAACCGAGCCGCTCTGCTGGGTGGGTTCGGCCAACCATCCGATCCGCGACGATGCGCCGGTGCCGCTTGCCGTCGGCCGGCGCGACTGCCAGTGGCGCCAGCTCGCCTG
>NZ_JALBGX010000186.1:0-10839 GCF_023006465.1 Rhizobium sp. PRIMUS64
CGTCGCAACCAGCGGGGCCGATGCGGCGCTGACGGATACCGCAGGAGAAACTGCGGCCGGCGACACCGGCTCGCAGGAACCGGACGCCGCCACCGACGCCCGCAACGCCTATGCGAGCGTCGCTGAGGATGCCCCGAAATTTTCGGGCATTTCGGCCGATGATCGCGAAACGATGGAAGAGTTCAAGGCGGTGGTGCGCGAACTCAAGCAAGTGCTCGAAAAGGCGATGCGCGAGTTGCGGCAGCAAGACCGGCAGGCCGGAGCCAATGCCGTTCCTGATATGGCAGGCTTCTCCATCGGCGCCACGACAATACCGACAAGCATCGTCGTCTGACGATCCGCAGCCGCCAGGCGGACGAGGCGTGAAACGCGCTTGATACCGTCGCATCCGGCATTTGCATCGGACATCCAGCCGTCTATGCTCGGGTAAATCTCTCAGAACCGGCAGATCGAATGACAGCGAAAGAATTGAAAGCGCAGCTGCGCAACGAGCGGCTGTCCGCACGCGACGCCATCCCCGCCGAGAAACGCGCCTCCAAAAGCCTCGCAATGGCCGAACATGCCGGCGAGGCCGTCGGTTTTGCGCTGGGTACGATCGTCTCCGGTTTCCTACCGATCCGTTCGGAAGCCGATCTCCGGCCGCTGATGGCGCGCTTTGCCGTGCGCGGTGCGCGGCTCTGCGTGCCGGCGATCCTTGACCGGCAGACCATCGTCTTTCGCGAGCTGGCGGAAGGTGCGCCCCTCGTCGACACCGGTTTCGGCACGGTCGGCCCCGCCGCAGATGCCGCCATTCTTGATCCCGAGATCATGCTGGTGCCGCTTTCGGCCTTCGATATCAGCGGCCACCGCATCGGCTACGGCGCCGGCCACTACGACCGCGCCATCAGCCGGCTAAGGCAAAAAGGCCTGCATCCGAAGCTGATCGGCATTGCATTCGACTGCCAGGAAGTGGCACATGTGCCCGCTGAGCCGCACGACATAAGCCTGGATGCCATCCTGACAGAAAGCGGCCTTCGCTTTTTTGCCTCTTGGATTGGATAGGGAATGCGGCTGCTTTTTCTGGGTGACATGGTCGGCAAGACGGGACGCACGGCGGTCTGGGACCGTCTTCCCGGCCTGATTTCCGACCTCAAGCTCGATTTCGTCATCGTCAACGGCGAGAATGCCGCCGGCGGCTTCGGCATCACTGAGGACATCTTTCTGGAAACGATCAATGCCGGCGCCGATGTGGTGACGACAGGCAACCACGTCTGGGACCAGAAGGAAGCCGTCGCTTTTGCCGGCCGGCACGATCAGTTCTTGCGTCCCGCCAACTATCCCCAAGGCACGCCCGGCCGTGGCTCCGGCCTTTTCTATGCCAGAAACGGCGCGCGCGTGCTCGTCGCCAACGTCATGGGCCGGGTCTTCATGCATCCCGAACTCGACGACCCCTTCAAATCGGCGGAGGTCATCCTCGACGCCTGCCCGCTGAAGGAGCAGGCCGATGCGATCATCTTCGATTTCCATGCCGAGGCGACCAGCGAGAAGCAGTGTTTCGGCCATTTCGTCGACGGCCGCGCCAGCTTCGTGGTCGGCACCCACACGCATGTACCGACGGCCGACGCACAGATCCTGAACGGCGGCACCGCCTATATGTCGGATGCCGGCATGTGCGGCGACTACGACTCCTCTCTCGGCATGGACAAGGAGGAGCCGCTCAACCGCTTCATCTCCAAGATGCCGAAGGGCCGCATGGAAGCCGCGAACGGCCCCGCGACGATCTGCGGCGTCGGCGTGGAGATCTCGGATACGACAGGACTTGCAGAAAAGATCGCGCCGCTCCGGCTCGGACCGCGGCTGGCCGAAACGGTGCCGGAGTTCTGGCGGTAACAGGCGACAGGCGGCCGTCCAACACGCAATTGTGAGGACCCGCCGTCTGGACCCCTGCGGCCTCATGCCGCATCCTCCCCGCCACTCGGGTATAACCCCAAAATCGGTATCGATTTTCCGGGTTATGCGCCGGTTGAAGGTGATAGAGCGCCGGAGGGGTGGCATGAAGCCGCGGTATCTTATCCTCGCTATCGCATGCCTTGCGGCCTTCGCCGCGCCCAATCTTGCCGGGGCACAAGAGCAGCGGCCACCGGTCAGCCAGTGCCAGGCGATCGCGCAAACCATCCCCAAGGTGACCTTCGCAAGTTTCTCCGGCGCCCTGCCGCTGATGCCTGCCGTCTCCGAGGGCGAGGACGTCAAACTGACCTTCCTCGGCCATTCCACCTTCGAGATCGAGACCCCGGGCGGCATCGTCATCGCGACAGACTATAATGGCTGGTACAGACCGGCGACGATGCCCGATGTCGTGACCATGAACAAAGCGCACACGACCCACTATACCCTGACCCCCGATCCCGGCATCAAGCACGTGCTGCATGGGTGGAGCGACATTCCGGGCGAAAAGGCCAACATCAATCTCGTCGTCGGCGATGCCTATATCCGCAACGTTACGACGGATATCCGCTTCAGCTACGGCCTCGGCGGCGCGCATGAGAACGGCAACTCCATATTTATCTTCGAGATCGCCGGCCTGTGCATCGGCCATCTCGGCCACCTGCACTACGAGCTGACAGATGCCCATTATACCGAGATCGGCCGCCTCGACGTCGTCATGGTCCCCGTCGACGGTGGCCTGACGATGGGCGCCGACAGCATGAGCCGCGTCATCAAGCGGCTACGCTCGTCGTTGATCCTGCCGATGCACCGTCGCGGCCCGCCAGTCGAAGCCTTCGTCTCGATGTTCGGCAAGGATTTCGACGTCGCCAATGCGCCCGATGCCAGTATCACCGTCTCCATGCGCACTCTGCCGAAAAAGCCGCTGATCTATGTGCTGAAGGGCGTGCAGTAAAAGGCCCGGCGGTTTTCCTTCTACAGCGCCGCGCGTCTTTTCAGACGCGCAAAGGACGCTGTAGCACTTTGAATTGCTGCATAATTTTATCCTTAAATCGATTCCGATTTAAGGAATTATGCAGGGGCACTGCGCGTCAAGCGAACTGCAGGTGACGCTTGATTCCGACATCCGGCAACTTGTCATCGTCGAGATTGGCCTTGGCGATCTCCCAGCCGAATTTCAGCTTGTTGCCTGTGGAAACCCAGATCTCCGCATCGTCGACATGGAGGGACAGCATGGTGAGCTTGGGGTCCTTCTTGCCGCCGTCATACCAGGCTGCGACGATCGAGCTCCAGTATTCCTCGATCTTGGAAGGGTCAGGATGCACCTCAATCACACCGGCGAGGCAGGCGTGATAGTCGTGATCCTTACCGACGACACAGAAATGCGCGCGGCTGCCGGGCTTGATGGCGCGCACGATGTCGGCATCGGTCTTGGTGTAGAACCAGATGGTGTTGGTGGTGGGATCGGCATGCGGCGCCATCGGCTGCATGTGCATATCCAGTCCGGAAATTCCGAGCATGCCGGCATGGACATCGTTGACCTGATCCCAGAGCTGACGTGCTGGATGTTCCTGCGCCTCGCTGAGACTTGCCATGACCGTTCCTTTCCGTTGGATGGAGTTCGATTGAAACGCCATCCCCTCGCCTTTGTTCCGAACTGCTTTTTCCTTGAACGGGTGCCGTTTCGCTCTTATAAGGCGGCCCATTCCGAACAATGAGACGTGGACAGGGGTGCCATGGCTGGCCATTCACAGTTTAAAAACATCATGCACCGCAAAGGCCGTCAGGATGCCGTGCGGTCGAAAATGTTCTCCAAGCTTGCGCGCGAAATCACCGTTGCCGCCAAGGCCGGCCTGCCCGACCCGACGATGAACGCCCGCCTTCGCCTGGCGATCCAGAACGCCAAGGCCCAGTCCATGCCGAAGGACAATATCGACCGCGCCATCAAGAAGGCAGCCGGCGCCGACGGCGAAAATTATGACGAAGTCCGCTATGAGGGCTACGGCCCCGGTGGCACGGCGATCATCGTCGAGGCTCTGACCGACAACCGCAACCGCACCGCCTCCAACGTCCGCTCGAGCTTCACCAAGGCCGGCGGCGCTCTCGGCGAAACCGGTTCCGTTTCCTTTTCCTTCGACCATGTCGGCGAAATCACCTACAAGCTTTCCGTCGGCGATGCCGACAAGGTGATGGAAGCCGCAATCGAAGCTGGCGCCGACGACGTCGAGACCGACGAAGACGGCCACTACATCACCTGCGGCTTCGAAGCCCTCGGCGAAGTGGCGAAAGCGCTGGAATCGAGCCTCGGCGAAGCCGAAACCGTCAAGGCCGTCTGGCGCGCCCAGAACAACGTGCCGGTGGACGAGGAAAAAGCCCAGTCACTGATGAAGCTCATCGACAGCCTGGAAGACGATGACGACGTGCAGAACGTCTATTCCAACTTCGAAGTCTCGGAAGAAGTGCTGGCAAAGCTCTCGGCCTGACCTCCTCAGGCAGATGTCAAACATAAAAACCCGGCTGCAACGCCGGGTTTTTTCTTGCCCAAAAGGTGGCGGCGTCAGAGTGCGCCTTGCGTAGATCAAGAGCATGATGCCGAAAAGTGTGACCGGTTTTCGGACGACATCATGCTCTAACTATATAATGTAGAACAGGATTCAGATTTTAGGCCGACCCGGTCTAAAATCATCCTGTTCTAAGCGGCGGCTCGCATAAAGCTCCCCAGCCCTGCGAATAGTTCCACCGATGTCAGCCGTGCCTCAATGTCGTGGATCGGCATCGAGATGATCACCTCGTCGGCCTGCGTTTCCCGCAGAAACTCCGTCAGTTTCGTCTCCGCCGTCTTCGGCGAGCCTACAACGGCATAACGCAGCGTGTGTTCGACATTCATCTTCTCCATCGGCGACCAGAAATCCCCCATATCGGCCACCGGACGCGGGAACGGGCCGCGGACATTGCGGCGCAGATTGACGAACTGCTGCTGGGCGGAGGTGAAATGGTAACGCGCCTCCTCGTCCGTCGCTGCCACCGCGCCCATGACGCCGACCATCACATGCGGCTTGTCGAGCGTCGCCGAGGGCTGGAAGCGGTCACGGTAGATCGCGATCGCATCGAGCAGCATGTCGGGGGCGAAATGCGAGGCGAAGGCATAGGGAAGCCCGAGCATGGCGGCGAGCTGGGCGCTGTAGAGACTGGAGCCGAGCAGCCAGATCGGGATATGTGAACCGTTGCCGGGAACTGCGAGGATCGCCTGGTTCTCGACCGGCGTATCGAGAAGTTGCTGCAGTTCCACCACGTCATTGGGGAAGCTGTTTGCGCCGGCCTCGAGGTTGCGCCGCAGCGCCTGTGCCGTGCGCATGTCCGTTCCCGGCGCGCGCCCGAGGCCGAGATCGATGCGGCCGGGGAAGAGCGCTTCCAGCGTGCCGAACTGCTCGGCGATGACGAGCGGCGAATGATTGGGCAGCATGATGCCGCCGGAGCCGATGCGGATATGCTTTGTCGCAGCCCCGACATGGCCGATGACGACTGATGTGGCAGCGCTGGCGATCCCCGGCATGCCGTGATGTTCAGCAAGCCAGAAGCGCTTGTAACCGAACTCCTCGGCCTTCACAGCCATTCGCGCCGAGGCCTTGAGGGACTGGTGCACGGTGCTGCCTTCGGCAACGGGGGAAAGGTCGAGTATGGAGAAGGGAACCATGGGATACCTGCCGGGCAGTTGGACGATGCCGTCTATGTAGGTTCGCACCCGCGCCATTCCAAACCATGGACGCAAACAAAAAAGGCCGCGCGAGCGCGACCCTTATGCAATGTGGAAAGGTGTGGCTTACCGCTGACGGCGCAGCACATGCACCTCGGCGCTCTGCGTGTGATGGCTATGCGGTAGCGTGAAATTGCCGAGCTGGCGGTCCATTTCCAGGGCTTCAGTCGCCAGCCGGTGGATCGCCGCCGTCGTCTCCTCGACCATCGAGGCGTTCTGCTGCGTCATCGTGTCGAGTTCTGCGACGGCACTATTGATCTCACGCAGCGTATTGGCCTCCTCGCGGGTCGCACCCATGATCTCGTTGATCTGCCCGTTGATCGCCTCGACATGGGCGCCGATGCCCGTCAGCGCAACGCCCGCTTTTTCCACAAGCGTAACGCCACTTTCGACCTCATGCGTCGATTTCTGCAGCAGGCTGGAGATCTCCTTGGCCGCACTCGATGAGCGCTGGGCCAGCTCGCGTACTTCCATGGCGACGACGGCGAAGCCCTTGCCGGATTCACCGGCGCGCGCTGCCTCGACACCGGCATTGAGGGCCAGGAGGTTGGTCTGGAAGGCGATGTCGTCAATGACCGAGATGATCGTGTTGATCTGGCGCGAGGAGGCCTGGATTGCCTCCATCGCCGCGATCGTCTCGCGCATGATCTGGCCGGAACCCGTCGTCTCCTTCTTGGCGTCGCGGGCGATGCGCTCGGCCTGTTCGGCTCGCTCGATCTGCCGGCGGACCGACTGGGTGATGGCGCTGATCGCATTTGCCGTCTCGGTGATCGAGCCGGCCTGGCGCTCGGTGCGCCCGGCAAGCTCGTCGGCGCCGGTGCGCATCTCCTCGGAGCCGGCGCGCACCGCCATGGAGTTGCCGCCGATTGCCGTCATGGTTTCGCTGAGCGTCGCCAGCGCCTCGTTGAAATTGACCCGCAGGCTTTCGAGCTCGTTCGGGAAGCGCGTATCGATCTGGTAGGCGAGATCGCCGTTCGCCAGATGATGCAGGCCCTCGTCAATCGCCTCGACCACCTGCTGCAGCGTCTTGGCCTCGGCCTCACGCTCGGCCAGATTCTGCTGGCGGTCGTGCTCGGCCTGCAGGCGGGTCTCTTCGCTGGCAGCTTCGAGCTCGCGGCTTTCGATCAGCGAGTGGCGGAAGCGGTCGAGCGCGTTGGCCATGGTGCCGATCTCGTCCTTGCGGTTCAGGCTGCCGATCTCGCTGTCGAGCTTGCCGTCGGCGACATCGCGGGTGACGCCGGCAAGCCGCGCAAGCGGCGAAAACAGGAAATTGGTGACGAGCCCGGTCGCGATCGCCATGACGACGAGCACGCCGACGCCAATCATCGTCAGCAGGGTGGCGATCTCGATCGAGCCGGCATTGAGCTCGCTCAGAAGCACGCTCTCTACCACGAGGAAACGGTCGCCACGATAGTCGATACCGCGGACATAGGCGCGGGCCGCGCCGTCCGCCCGGCTGAAATCGGCAACCGTCATCGCCGAACTGGCAAGCGCGCTCTTGATGAAGGTGAAGGGCGTCGTATCGAGCGTCGCAAGCTTGCCGCTTCCGTCGAGGCCGACGGCGGAGCCATCGCCGGAGACGATCGCCGCCCGCGCCGTGCTGCCCTGGACGATGCCCTTGGCGAGGATGCCGGTGACGATCTCGTCGCGCACCTTGAAGAGAATGATGCCCTTGGCCGCTCCAAGCTTGACGATCGGCACGGCATAAAAGATCGCCGACTTGCCGCTGCCGGCATCGACACGAAGGCCGGAAAAGCCTGTCGGCGCAGCATCATCGGTCGCCTTGGCGGTATTCTCGATCGCCTTGGCGAAAGCGATGCCGGCGCCGGTCGCCTTCCAGGCATCCGACTTCAGGTTCTCGGCGAAGTCGTCTTCCTTCTTATAGGAATAGAGAACGGTGCCCTCGAGATCGACAATCAGCAGATCGCTGAAGGCGGTGTCCTCGAGGTCGCGGGCGACTTCGCCCTGCGTCTTCTCGTGGCTCGAATAATAAAAGCCGCTCGGCCCTTCCGGCTTGATGAGCTTCTCGCGCTGGTCGGCGGGGTTGGGGTTGCCTGCTATGAAAACCTTCTTCAGTTCGGCGCGGGCATCGCCCGCGGTCTTCTCGATGGTCTTCCAGCCGCTCTTCAGATTGGTGATCGACATCTGCAGCGCCTCGATGCGCGCGATGGAATTTGCTTGGTTTTCAAGCTGCGCCAGCTGGTCCTGCAGCATGTCGCCGCGAAAAATCAGCACACTTTCCTTGGCCTTCAGCGCCTGCTCGTCGGAAATGCGGCTGCTGGCGAAATAGGCAAGCACATCGATGACCGCGATGGACAGCACGGTCATCAGAATGAACGTGACGATGACCTTGAAGGACAGGGACTGAAATCTCTGAGCCATGTACAACGAACCCCTTCTGAACGTGCCTGCCAGCGCGGGCACGCAGCGCATGCCTGATCTACTGACCTGTAAACAGAACATCGGAGGCTTAACTCTTTGCCAAAAGAAGCCCCTCTCGTATTCGATGACTAGAATTCAGGCATCTGTTTTAATTCGCGGTAAATGGCAGGGCCGAAATTCAGGAACGTTTTTGTTTTGTTCACATATCGATGGCACTTATTTCGCAATCGCTATAGGTTGAACCATGCAAAATACGATTCGCATCGTCGGCATCGATCCCGGGCTTCGCCGCACCGGCTGGGGAGTGATCGACACATCAGGCAATTCCCTGCGGTTTGTGGCATCTGGAACCGTGACCTCTGATGGAGACATGGACCTTGCCTCCCGTCTCTGCCAGCTGCACGACGGCCTGGCGGAGATGGTCCACAGCTATAAGCCGGATGAAGCCGCCGTCGAACAGACCTTCGTCAACAAGGATGCGGTGGCAACCCTGAAGCTTGGCCAGGCCCGTGGCATCGCCATGCTGGTGCCGGCACGTGCCGGGCTGCCGGTCTCCGAATATGCCCCGAACGCCGTCAAGAAGGCCGTCATCGGTGTCGGCCATGGCGAAAAGCACCAGATCCATATGATGTTGAAGATCCTGATGCCGAAAGTCGAATTCAAGGGCGACGACGCCGCCGACGCCTTGGCGATCGCCATCTGCCATGCGCACAATCGCGGCAGCAACCGGATGCGCCAGGCACTGGCCGGTTAATCTATACTTGACTTGTTCCCATCTGCTGAGAGACCCGACCCATGATCGGCAAGCTGAAAGGCACCATAGACGAGATCGGCGAAGACTATGTGCTCGTCGATGTGCACGGCGTCTGCTACGTCGCCCATTGCTCGGCCCGCACCCTGTCCAAGCTCGGCTCGGCCGGCGAGGCCTGCGTGCTGTTTATCGAAACCTATGTGCGTGAGGACCAGCTGAGGCTCTTCGGCTTCATGACCGCGCTGGAGCGGGAATGGTTCAACCTGCTCCAGAGCGTCCAGGGCGTCGGTGCCAAGGTGGCGCTCGCCGTGCTCTCGACGTTGACGCCAGGCGAACTCGCCAATGCGATCGCCCTGCAGGACCGCGCCGCCGTCTCGCGTGCGCCGGGCGTCGGTCCGAAAGTGGCGATGCGTCTTGTCACCGAGCTCAAGAACCGGGCGCCGGCCTTTGCCGGCGAAGCGATCAATATCGCTCTCAAGCAGGAACTCGGTGAAGGCGTCGCGGCAGCACCCGTCGCCGATGCGGTGTCCGCACTGACCAACCTCGGCTATTCCCGCGACCAGGCCGCGAATGCGGTTGCCGCGGCAATGAAGGCGGCGGGCGATGGCGCCGACAGCGCCAAACTGATCAGGCTGGGATTGAAAGAGCTGGCGCGGTGATTTCCTTGAATATATCGCAATTCCTTACTAAACTTGAATGGTAAGGAGATCCGCATGAATATCTACTACGGTACGATGACATCGAAGGGCCAGACAACAATTCCGGCTGAAGTTCGTGAATTGCTGAATCTGAAGTCCGGCGACAGGATCCGCTACATCAATCGCGATGGCGAAATCATCATGAAAGCCAAGAACAAACGCGCCATCGACCTTGCAGGCAAGTTTCACGATCCGAACCGACCGACGATCACTTTGACGGAAATGGACGAGGCGATTGGGGAAGCCATCGCCGATCACGCGACTAGTGCAAGATGATTGGCCTCGACACCAATATTATGCTGCGCTTCCTCCTGAAGGACGATGTCGTCCAGACGGAGAAGGTCACAACGCTCTTCGCGAGCCTGTCCGATACGGCACCCGGCTATATCAGTTGCATCACGCTGATGGAATGCGCCTGGTTTTTGAGACAACGGATCAAGCTGAAGAGAGAACAGATCATGGAGGCGATTTCGGACTTGTTGGACTCGGCCGACCTGATCCTTGAAGATGAAAGAGTAGTCGAGGAGACGCTCGCAATCATGGTGCGGACGAATGCAGAATTTGCAGATGTCTTCATCGCCCTTCGTAATCGTGATGCGGGCTGCGTGACAACCAGGACATTCGATGCCCAAGCCGCAAAAACCATACCTGGAATGGAACTTTTGACATGAGCGAATCCGCCCGCCTGATATCGCCGGAAAAGCGGGGCGAAGACCTTGATATCACGTTGCGCCCGCAATCGCTGGACGAGTTCACCGGCCAGGCGGAAGCGCGCGCCAATCTCAAGGTCTTCATCGAGGCGGCGAAAAACCGAGGCGAAGCGCTGGACCATGTGCTCTTCGTCGGTCCGCCCGGCCTCGGCAAAACGACGCTGGCGCAGATCATGGCCAAGGAGCTCGGCGTCAACTTCCGCTCGACGTCGGGCCCGGTGATCGCCAAGGCCGGCGATCTCGCTGCCCTGCTCACCAATCTCGAGGAGCGCGACGTGCTCTTCATCGACGAGATCCATCGCCTCAACCCCGCCGTCGAGGAAATCCTCTATCCGGCCATGGAAGATTTCCAACTCGACCTCATCATCGGGGAAGGCCCTGCGGCTCGCTCGGTGAAGATCGACCTGTCGAAATTCACGCTGGTGGCGGCCACCACCCGCCTTGGCCTGTTGACGACGCCGCTGCGCGACCGCTTTGGCATTCCGGTGCGCCTGAGCTTCTACACAGTCGAGGAGCTGGAACTGATCGTGCGCCGTGGCGCGCGGCTGATGAACCTGCCGATCACCGAGGAGGGCGCCCGCGAGATCGCAAGACGCGCCCGTGGCACCCCGCGCATCGCCG